>JAGVJW010000287.1 GCA_020050895.1 bacterium
AGGGTGCTCTGCCTGCTCCGTGCTTCATCCAGTTTTTTCTTAAGAGCATCGAGCTGCTCGCGAATTTTCTGCGACGTCTGGGTTGCCTGCAAGAACACAGGTTGAAGATCGGCTACATTTTTTTCTGCAACTGTTTTTCTCTCCAGCGCTGCCTTTGCAAGATCCTCTCTGGAGGACTGCAATGCCTGCATTGCCTTTTGATGCCATTCTGCCGACAAGTTTTTTTCCTTTTCAATTTTACGTGCAAGCCCCTTTTCATTTGCAATGGCGTTGGCTACAGCTAAAGTGGCTTTGTTGACGGACTCCTCCATCTCAAGAACCATTTGTTTTAGCATTTTCTCCGGATCTTCTGCCTTGTCCAACGTATCGTTTACGTTCGATTTGAAGATATCGGAGATACGGGAAAAGATGCCCATCGAATCACTCCTTTACATTGACTTCGAAAATAGTGAATGGTGCGTCCGCTCTCTTATTTTCGATCATGGATCCTATCGATAAAGTAGTTGAACTCTTTGCCACGTTACCCACTATTGGACGTAAAACAGCCCGTAGGCTCGCCTTCTATCTTCTGCGTCAGACTCAGGAATCCGTTGAAACTTTCGCAGAAGCAATTGTACACATGCGGGAAAGTGTGAGAGAATGCACCGTTTGTCAGACGTTTACAGATAGGGAGATTTGTGGGATCTGCTCCTCGGATCGTAGGGACAGGACTGCTATCTGCGTTGTAGAGCAGCCTTCGGATGTGATGGCAATTGAGCGGACCGGAGACTATCGCGGGTTGTATCACGTTCTACATGGCGCACTAAGTCCACTTGACGGAATTGGCCCAGATGACATTCGCCTCATGGAGCTGATGCAGAGACTTTCGGGCATTTCAGAAATAATTCTCGCGTTAAATCCAAATGTCGAAGGTGAGGTAACGACTCAATACATCAACAAAATGGTATCGGCATTCGGCATAAAGGTCACCCGAATTGCAAGGGGCATTCCAATCGGGGCAGATTTGGAGTTTGCCGACGATGCAACACTGGCGCGCGCCATCGAAGGCAGGGTACCTGTTTGAGTCGAATACCAATCACAGCAGCAGTGCTGAGCTCAATCTTTATTTCGGCTTGTGCGACAAGAACTCCGGAAGATCCATCGGGCGGACGTGGAAATTTTATTCCGGCAACAACGCCAGGCGTAGTATTGGAAAACCTTCAGGCCGCGTTGCGTGATAAAAACACAGAAAACTATATGCTCTGTTTGGCTGACGACGCAACGCGAAGCAGATATCCGTTTGTGTTTGAACCATCTGCAGAGGCAAAGGCACGATACCAATCTCTGTTTAGCACGTGGAACCGGCAGAGTGAGCGACAAGCATTTGTATCACTGATGTCAAGGCTCACCTCGGATCAGGCTCCCGAACTTTTGTACCAGAATCTGAACATCAATTATTCTTCTCCCGATTCAACCATCTACGTCACGGATTACCAACTGGTAGTCGAGCATGGCATTGCATCCATTCCAACGGTCTTACTTGGAACAATGGTACTAACGGTGACACCCGAGGCAAGCGGATTGTGGAGCATATCCCGGTGGGCCGATGCCAAGCGCACAAGCGACACCGTTGAATCAACATGGTCGCTGCTCAAGGCCGCAGCCTCCAACTAGTGGGATGTTTTCCCCCATTGTTTTTGCATTTTTGCCAGAGCGGTTTTTCTCCATCAACATCATTCCCGAGCCACTCTTTATGCAGTCGTCAACAGAACAAGTACATGCGGGACCTACATCAGATAGTCACGAACCCGACATGCACGTCAACAACAACTTTGTAACAGGATTCCTTGGTGTGGCAATTGCACTGGGCTTGGCCTGGGCCTTAACGTCGTGGTCTACTACTATGGGCTGGCACCCTTCCGTTGGCGGTGTGTTAGTGGGTCTATCGGGTGCAATCCTCGGTGCCCTGGGGTCGTGTGTTGAACGCCCAAATGCTGGCGCTATTCTTGGATGGGCCGGAGCAACGAATTTCATTTTGGGGTTAATCCTCTTCTTTACCTTGATGGGTCGGAGTCTTGGATAATACGTGCGATATGCAGTACCAATAGTAGCACTCGTTCTTGTTTCGTGCACTAATCCTTTTGCGCCATCACTTGCAGACGGCACTCTCGGTTCTCCTGTCCTTGGTGACCAGCATACCGTTGAAGGTGTCTTTCAAAACTTTCGCTTCTCATACGTATTCAAAGACACTCTCACATACGGATACCTGCTTGATAATTCGTTCACGTTTGTGTATCGGAATTACGACAAAGGGGTTGACCTGACGTGGGGCCGCGACGAAGACATGAGGGCCACCTATAATTTATTCTCGGCAGCTCAACAACTTGACTTAGTGTGGAACGACGTGATAACGGCGGAAGGTGACGATGTTACACAGAACATCTCGCGCGGATTCAACCTCACCATTACATTGTCGCCCACCGATGTTCAGCGTGCACAGGGAAGAGTCAATTTGCGTATTGAACGGCCCGATCCTGAAGGAATTTGGAAAATCGTCCGATGGCGCGATGAGTCGAACGGTTTCTAACGTCGTGATGGAAAGTAATACAGAATTTCCTGCACCGCTTCATCAATAATCTGCTGCTGTTCCTGGGGTGAATGCATCTGTTCCATCACGGCAGTTCCCTGCCCCTTCCATACCAACGATTTAGCTTTCGCATCAATGATATCGAAATGAAGGGTCCCTTCGTTGTAGTGCGTTACAACAGTCTGTGTACTGTATGATCCGTTATAGTAGGGACTCCAATATGGTCTGGCACTATAACCATACGTATTAGGATTCACCTTTTCCTTAACACCTGCATAAGAAACAACAATCAAATCCGCAGATGATTCATTTGCTTGAACGAGTCCCTTCGACTTCTATTTGTGCTCAATTGCGTCGAAAATTCTCTTCCTGTCGAATTCCATATTCTGTAGTACATCGCCGGGAATTTTCACGTCAGTTTTCAAGTAATAACTCTTGTAGCTCGCAAAATCCTTCGACGGATCATAATCAGTATTCACATCGAATGATGAACACGCTGTAATTATCAGCATGGTAGCTGCAAAAGACAGTTGCAAAAACAATCGCATTAAATCTCCCAAAATCTCTGGTAAAGACTGTTCTATCGATGACTGATCTCGAAAATCCAGCGTCGGCTGTTGATTTGGTTCAACACAACAACCTAAGCAAAGTGGTAATTTTGTAGTTCATGCCAGATTTAACGCCCCAATCGACCAGTATCGCTCGAACTGATATCAGGAACGTAGCCATCATCGCACATGTTGACCATGGTAAGACTACACTAGTGGATCACATGCTGCGGCAGGCGGGTACGTTCCGCACCAATCAAATTGTGATTGAACGCGTGATGGATTCCAACGATCTTGAAAAAGAGCGAGGAATCACCATTATGGCAAAAAATGCAGCGGTACACTGGCATGATGTGAAGATCAACATCGTAGACACACCCGGACACTCAGACTTCGGTGGAGAAGTTGAACGCGTTCTCTCAATGGTTGATGGTGTGTTACTCTTAGTTGACGCAGCAGAAGGCCCTCTTCCTCAAACGCGATTTGTGTTGAGGAAGGCTCTCGAAATGGGACTTGCCCCTATCGTCGTTATTAACAAAATTGACAGGCAGGATGCCCGGCCTGCAGAAGTTCTCGATGAGATTATGGAGCTGTTCATTGCCTTGGGTGCATCATACGAACAGCTCGACTTCCCTGTGATTTATGCCGTTGGGAAAATGGGTATTGCTAAGCTGACCCTTGATGACGCCAACGATAACCTCGAACCATTGTTCGAGTCGATCCTCCGAAACATTCCCGCTCCGCATATCGATACAGAAGCCAAGTTTGCCATGGTTATCAGCGCGCTGGATTGGAGTGATTATGTTGGAAGAATTGCAATCGGCAGGATATACTCTGGGACAGTAAGCGTCGGCGACAGTGTTGCCCTCATTATGCCTGATGGTAGTCGTGATATATCTCGAATAACAAAGATGTACGTTTTCGAAGGCATCAGCCGCTTGGAGACCACGAAGGCAGAGGCTGGTGATATAATCGCCCTGTCGGGTTTTGAGAATGTTAACATAGGCCAGACAATTGCTGAAGTAAACCGGCTGGAGCCATTGTCGTATGTGAATATCGACGAGCCTACAATCGCCATGTACTTCATGGTAAACACGTCGCCATTAGCCGGACGCGAAGGCCGGTTTGTTACAACGCCGAAACTCCGCGACAGATTATTTCAAGAACTACGCAACAACGTATCGCTAAAGGTAGAGGCAACCGATTCCCCTGATGTTTTCAAGGTATCGGCGCGCGGAGAACTTCAACTTGCAATCCTCATCGAGACCATGAGACGCGAGGGATTTGAATTTGCTGTGTCGCGCCCCGAAGTACTATTCCGCCGATCCGGTACTGGAGAATTGTTGGAGCCGATTGAACACGTAACAGTTGATATTAAAGATGTTTATACAGGTACTGTGATTGAACTACTCGGACGCCGTAGGGGAGAAATGACTGCGATGAATCCGAGTTCGGATAGCGTTCGATGTGAGTTCCTTGTTCCTGCACGTGGCCTCATCGGCTTCAGAACAGAGTTCCTTACATCTACGCGGGGAGAGGGAGTAATTCATCACACATTCGATTCTTATCAACCTTATAAGGGGCCGATAAGCGGACGTCAGAGAGGCGCTCTTGTGTCCATGGAATCCGGACCGGCAACTGCCTATGCACTGGAGGGGATTCAGGCGCGTGGAACGCTGTTTATTGAACCCGGACAGTTGATCTACGAGGGGATGATAATTGGTGAAAATTCACGCGAGGATGACTTAAGTGTGAATGCTTCTCGATTGAAGCACCTCACGAACATGCGTGCAAGTGGTTCCGACGGTCTTGTTCGTCTGGAATCACCGAAGAAATTGTCTCTCGAGCAGTGTATTGAATTTTTGGAAGATGATGAAATTCTCGAAGTTACTCCCGAGAATATTCGCTTAAGAAAGAAAATTCTCGATACGTCGATGCGTCAACGTGCCAAAAAACGCGAAGCTGCAACGATCTAATGATTTTTCGACTTGTTATTTCATTCACTGCAGGCGGCTTAATTTTAACAGCCGGCAGTGTTGTGTATGCTGGAAACCCAATTATGCATCGTTCGGTGGAATCGGATGCAATTCGGCTAACGTACAGGTTACCTCAGCAGGAAGTTTATCGCTATGAAGCTGTTGATGTTGTTCAGCAAAAGATGAACATGGCGAATCGAGATATTTCTACCGATACGAAGACGAAGCTCGATCTAATTCTGAACATTCGGGAATCTGTCCTTAATAGTTCGACAATTGATATCAATTATACCAAGGCTTCAATTCTCGTGCAGCTACAAGGCATGGATTCTAGGTCTGTTCGCCCAACCGAAACAGAATTACAAAATGTTGCCGGCAAATCATCAACAATCGCAATTTCACCAAATGGAACAATTGTGTCGGGTACATACGATGCATCAGACTCCAGTTTTCCCGAAATAACAACCGTACTTAAAACCACTGGTATACTTCGCAAGCTATTCACATTATTTCCAACTTCAGATGTTGCTCCCGGGTCGACGTGGACACAAAACCTCCAGGACACCACACCGGCAGCAAACGGTCTTGGATTTGTTGTAACCACCGGAACGGTCGTTTTATCGTTTCGCGGAACGTTTGATACGCTCGGCACCCGATGTTGGATTATCGATGCCAACGCCGACAACTTGGTCCAGCAGGGATCTTATGAGACCGCTACAATGAATGTAACGCTGACTGGTACTGGAAACCTGAATGGTATATCGCTTCACAATGCCCATACTGGAATCCTGCTGATTTCGGAATCCACGTTGCGCACACGAACAGCCATGAATTTCGTCGGTCCGGTGAATATGTCAATACCCGTTGAAAGCACGGAGACCCTTTCGATTAGACAGTTGCACGAGGGGATGCGATGACGCGATTACTTCGCGCTTTACTATTGCTCCTAATCGTGTGTAGCACTAAAAGTCTTGCTCAGATTCAGCTTGAACCAGGATACAAGCCACTTCCTCTTGGTCCCGATACGTTATGTTTCCGGTACACATTCAATGCTGGAGATTCCTTACTATATCTTGTACAATCTGAAGACAGTATTTTATTCGCTGGCGAGCCCACCTTAATAAAATCCAGAACAGAGTTTGTCCTTGTTTCGTGCGATTCTGTTATTCAACCGAATGTGTATCGCATTCACCTGACAGTTCTCGATGCAAGAGAACTACAGAGAACAACAACCGATTCTGTACGGCGATCGTCGAGCCCATGGATCGGTCGTACATCAACACTCGTTATTGATTCGGCAGGAAACAGGATTGAAATGTCTGCAGACAATACATCAAACGCGGCAATGTCGCCGGGCGGAGCATTCCAGCCATTAATATTTCCTACGTTTGGTGAGCTGTGTGGTCGGCAGAATGAAAGCTGGTTATTTCGCGATACCATTGCTCTTGTTGAAAATAGTGTTCCACCGGCAGCGTACGAGCATGCAACCTTGTGGCGTGTACTCGATCGGGCTGACACACTTAGTCGGAGGTTCTTTCAAATACAATACACTCAAACGGGAATTGGAGCTTTATTATTCAGAATGGATCAAGGCGCCGTAAACGTCAGAGCACAAGTTGCTGCATTTGGTAAGCTCACAATGGATAGTACACTGCAAGTTCCATTTCATCTCTTCGCGACATCAGAAAACAAAATAGTAATGACAACACCGCAGGGGGCAGAGCGCAAGGGCAAGCAGCTCGTTTCCGTTCACATCAGTTTATTGGAAGCCAGATCGTTGTTACCCGAGCGAAAATTTTCCCTCAACCGACGCTAGTCGTAACTTTCTAAATTTGACTGTCGTACGCACGCCGACTCAACCATTAATACGCAAATTTCCTTATCTATGAGATTATTCGTCGCGGTTGTTCTGTGCTTGTTAAATACTATTCCCCTATTCACTCAAACACGCGGCGCAGTTCAGCGATATACGTTAAAGGACTGCATCGCAATTGCAATGGAACGCAATTTTGATATCCGCGATGTGAATGCCCGTTCATTGGCAGCCGCAGCGGGCCTAACGAGTGCATTCGGATCGTTTCTGCCGAGTGCAGATTTGACAGCTGGATATAACCGACAACTAACAAATTTGAGACGGCAATTTTCGTATGTCAATGGTGTACCAATCCTGGGTGATCCGATACCAAACAATTATTCATTAAGCGGCACACTCAATTGGACGATCTTCAACGGCTTTCTTCGCGAGTCCAATTATGATATTGCCAAAGGGAACTTCGACGCCTCAGAGAACGACATTCGGTATCAGCGTTTGAGTGTATCGTATAACATAACCCGACAGTTCTTTGAAGTTTTGCGAACAGCTCAGGTTCTGATTGCACGAAGGGAGAACCTTGCCTTAAGCAGATCGACTAACGATAGAATCAAGGCTCTGTATGATAATGGCAAGGCGCCCATCACACAACTTTTGTCCCAGGAAACAGAAGTTGCCAACCAAGAAACATCTGTGTTGAGCGCTGAAATTGATCACGACAAGGCAAAGGTCACGCTTCTTACTACAATGAGTGTGAATCCAAATCAAACTGCTGAATTTGACGAAGGATCTGTGGCTTCGGAGGTTTCAATTGCCGACGTTGAGTCATTTCGCATGCTTATAGGCTCCGAAGAAATGTCTGTCGATCGTGCAATGGAGCGTCGTCCCGATGTCGCTTCCTCTAAAGTGCGCGCCAACGCTGCGCAAGCTGGTGTCGTTGCTGCTTCATCTACGTATTACCCTACACTCTCTGCAGTGGGAGGTTATTCATGGAACTACATTGAAATAGCAAATTTTGATACACAGGGCAGATGGTTCATGGGTCTCAACTTCAGATTGCCCTTGTTTGATCAATTCAGAACAAATAAATCTATTCAAGATGCCAGATTGGTTAAAACACAGCGAGACCTCGACGTAGAACGCCTTAAGCAGCAAATACAGCAAAGTATTCGTAATGCTTATCTCTCACTGGCATCGGCTGAAAAGGGTTTATCGATTACTGAGCGAGCCGTGAAATCCGCAACAACAAGCATGGATGCAATGCAGGAGCGATTCAACGTTGGGGGTGCAACACTGCTTGATGTCCAGACTGCTAACAATCAATTGATAACAGCACGTATCAACCGCGTCGCTGCCGTGTATGCCTATCTTGATGCACGGACCTTGGTTGAATTTGCCACCGGATTGTATGGAGAACCGTGATCATGGCTAGAAAGAAATCACGCAAGGCACTGTTTATCACCATTGGCGTCCTGCTA
>JAGVJW010000032.1 GCA_020050895.1 bacterium
AAAATATTGTGTTTCTAACGGCTGATGCCTTTGGTGTAATGCCGCCGATTGCCCGTCTTACACCCGAACAAACGATGTTCCATTTTCTTAGCGGCTATACTGCCAAGGTTGCAGGGACAGAAGCAGGAGTGAAAGAACCTTCGGCAACGTTTTCAACGTGTTTTGGAGCCCCCTTCATGGTGCATCATCCAAAGGTGTATGCAAACCTGTTAATCGAAAAAATCAATCAACACCAATCAAAAGTGTGGCTTGTAAATACGGGGTGGAGCGGTGGACCTTACGGTGTTGGCGAGCGCATGAAAATCAAGTTTACGCGTGCCATGCTTAAGGCTGCCCTAAATGGCGATTTAGATAACGTGGAATACGAAAAAGATGCGTTCTTTGATCTGGACATCCCCACCAGCGTTCCCAAGGTGCCACGTGAAGTTCTAAACCCGAGAAATACGTGGTCGGACAAATCAGCTTACGATAAACAAGCGAAACATCTTTTGCAGTTGTTCGAGGAGAATTTCAAACAATTTCTCTGAAGCTCTGCTGAGGGAGCTTATTCCAGCTGGCAACGAAATAGTGATTGTTACTCCTCTTCGAATTCGTCGAGGTCTATATCCTCGTCTATATCGGGCATAAATGTGTCGGTATCCATCTCCCTTGCCGATATGATTTCCTTAGCCTCCTCAAGGTCGTCTTCGAATACAAGAATTCGCACGGTATCCCCACCCGGAATATCTTCCGTCTTGTATTCAATGCTCGCTTCTTTCAACTGCGACTCAACGAGTTGGGCCTCAATCTCGTTAGAGAATGTTGCCAGTAATATCATCAGCCAATCCTCACTTAGGTGTTTTGATCCAAAATAGCAAACAACATTGCAATTACTTCTTTTGCTGCATCTTCTGTCCGATGCCACTGATCATGTTGAAAATGTATGTTTGATGGTCCTCCTTCGCCTTGGATTTTGGATTGCGAAAGCACCATACAACCACGATATGATCGGTGACTAAAAATTGTTCAATTGCCTTTGAGTCTGTTGGATTGGGTGGCACCGTCGACTTGAAAAAGTATTTGGATAACTGTTCCTTTGCATCCATCGGCAAGACATGGCTGTATTCATAAAAGATGACAATTCCGTCGGCGCCCTGTCCAACAAATGCCTGAAACCCCTTCCTTGAAGGTGTTCCGAAAGAAGGCATTGCCGAAACGGAATTATTGTAAAACTTTTCAGCCGTTGCAGATGGACACGAAAAAGTTTTCGACACACTGATACCCTTCGAGAGTGTGGAAGGGGGCATCGCAATCTGATCGAACTGAATCGGAAGATCGCGCTTCAACGGATAAAAGTTGTAGGAGTGAGAAACGGACTGAACTTTCGCCTCATAACCGGGTGGTGCTTTAAACTGGGGAACCTGGCCTTGTTGCGTCTGTTGATTCACAAACAAAGCTGCCAGTGCTATTAGAGTGATGTATGTTGGCATGTGACTAGTCGCGTGTAAGTTTTCGATATGTAATTCTGTGTGGACGGTCTGCTTCGAGGCCTAACCGACGATGTCTGTCCTCCTCATATTGCGAGTAGTTGCCGTCGTACCAAACAACGTCACTGTTGCCTTCAAATGCAAGTATATGAGTTGCAACTCTATCGAGAAACCATCGGTCGTGACTTATCACAACAGCGCACCCCGCAAAACCCAGCAGCGCTTCTTCGAGAGCCCTGAGTGTGTTCACGTCTAAGTCGTTGGTCGGCTCATCCAATAGCAGCACGTTCGCACCTTCCTTAAGCGTCTTTGCAAGGTGTACACGGTTGCGCTCTCCACCGCTGAGTTGCGTTACCTTTTTTTGCTGATCAGATCCGCTAAAGTTAAACCGTGCCACATAGGCACGCGAATTCACTTCCCTTGTACCGAGTTTGATAATGTCGTTGCCATCAGAAATCTCCTCCCAAATTGATTTCGAAGGATCGAGAGGACGGTTTTGATCAACATAGCCGAGCCTTACTGTGTCGCCAACAACAAACGATCCAGCGTCTGGTTCCAATTGTTTTGTAATCATTTTGAATAATGTTGTTTTACCGGCGCCATTAGGCCCGATGATGCCGATAATACCACCCGGAGGAAGGGAGAACGATAGATTTTCGTACAAGAGTTTTTCGCCGAATGATTTTGAAATTCCCTTTGCATCAATCACTACATCACCAAGCCGATCACCAGGCGGAATAAATATTTCCATTTCTTCATTTCGCTTGGTAGCTTCTTCACTTAGGAGTTTTTCGTATGCTCCGATTCTTGCCTTGCTTTTAGCATGCCTGCCCTTTGGATTCATTCTCACCCATTCAAGCTCTTCACGCAAGGCTTTCTGACGTTTTGATTCCTGCTTTTCTTCAAGCGACAACCGCGCTTGCTTCTGATCCAGCCACGATGAATAATTACCTTCAAATGGAATTCCATAGCCGTTGTCAAGTTCGAGAATCCAGCCGGCAACGTTGTCAAGAAAATATCGGTCGTGCGTTACAGCTATTACGGTACCCTGATAATCGTGAAGGTGCCTCTCGAGCCATGCAATGCTTTCGGCGTCGAGATGATTTGTAGGCTCGTCGAGCAACAGAACGTCGGGCTTTTGCAGTAGGAGCCTTACAAGGGCAACACGACGTCGTTCTCCGCCGGAAATCGTACTCACCAACGCATCTCCGGACGGGCATCGCAATGCATCCATCGCCATTTCAAGTTTTGAATCAATATCCCATGCGTCGAGAACCTCAATTTTTTCCTGAAGCTTTGATTGCTGTTCCATCAACTTGTCGAAGTCGGCATCGGG
>JAGVJW010000246.1 GCA_020050895.1 bacterium
AAAAGGCGAGCTTGGTTTCTTCATCGTGAGCGACGGAACCGGACAGCCGTGGAAGATGAAGATTCGTTCGCCTTCATCTGCCAATTTGCAGGCGCTGAAGTTTATGGCCGAGGGTGGTATGGTTTCCGACGTTGTTGCAATCATCGGAAGTATAGATCCTGTAATGGGTGAAGCCGATAAATGACGGATGACAGACGACAGAACAAAAAAGCTTGAACTTGTACTTAGGCGAAGACAGAAATCGCTGACTGTGGTGTTCGAGAACGTGCACGATCCGCACAATGTGAGTGCAGTTATTCGCTCGTGCGACGCAGTTGGTGTTCTGGAAGTTCATGGTATATACTACGGTCGGACGGAATTTCCGACTTTAGGCGAGAAGAGCTCCGGAAGTGCTCGCAAATGGATTGATGTAAATCTTTGTAATAGTGTTGATGAGTGTTATTCCGTTCTACGAAAGAGTGGTTTCCGTATCTATACCACCCATATGTCCGGAAAGTCGCTGTCGCTTTACGACCTTGATCTGTCACTTCCAACGGCGCTTGTATTTGGCAATGAGCATGATGGGGTGAGCGAAGAAGCCTGCGATAAAGCTGATGCTAATTTTGTTGTGCCGCAGGTTGGAGTTGTTCAATCACTGAATATCAGTGTTGCCTGCGCCGTTTCGTTGTATGAAGCATTCAGACAGCGAATGCAGAAAGGCATGTACAACACTCCCTCGCTTTCTGATGAAGAATTCGAAAGGTTGAGAGATTCTTGGGTGATTAAGTAACCTATCGAGTATTAAGCTAACATTCGTTAGTTAATTTTTCCGTAAAAAACGCGGTTTCGGAGCGCAACCTGGTCGGCTGTCGCATTGGCATCGAAATCAACCTGATGATGAATTATTACCTTCTTATTTACAGGTTTTGCTGTGAGTTCGATTTCAGCATTGCCTCGTCTGATCAACAGTGTAAGAGGTTCATCGGTTTCGGGCTTGAATAATGGCTTCGTGGCTGCAAACGATTTTATTTTGACCTTAACGCCGTTTACCTCCAGCAGAATGTCTCCGGTTTGCACACCAAGCGGGTTCAGAGAGTCGGGGTAAATGATGATTGTCGAATCATTCGATTTGCGGTCAACTCCAATACCAAACGTTAGCCGACTAACCACAACACTGTCAGAGTACGTCAATCCAATGCGCGAAAGAATTTCACTCACCGGTAATCGTTTGTCGCTGTTGATGTACTGCTCGCAATATGCCTGTGCTTCCGGTGTTGACACGCGTCCAATTTCTGCGAACAATTCTTTGTCTTTAAATGGTTTGGACTGGCCGTATTGCTTCATAAGGAGCTGAACGAGTTCAAGCAGACCAAGCTTGCCTTTCGATGAATCCCTAAGCACAACGTCGAGTAGCAATGCATTCAAAGGGCCATATAAATAAATCAAAGGGTAGACATGCTGGTTTTCTGCCGACAAAATATCGCTGGAGAAACTGATGAGGTTGAACTTATCCGGAAGAAATTCGAATGATGAAGCCCATCGCTCAATAATTTTAATAAAGTTCTTATCCGATGTAATGCTGTCGCGCAATAATACTTGCTCTGCAAAGTATTCAGTAACGCCCTCATATAACCAGATGTGATCACTCAAAACTGGTGTTCGGAAATTAAACCGGTCTATTTCCTCGCTATGAAGATTGAGCGGTACAAGAATGTGCAGAAATTCGTGGCCTGCAACATCGTTGAATCCTAAAGCTCGTATTGAATAACGCCAGAAGTACATTGAACTAAAATTATGTTCCAAGGCTCCCTGCGCGTAATGGAGGTACCGGACGTTTACTGTATCTCCGTTGTAGAGATAGATCAGGAATGCATACCTGTCTACAGGCAGGGCTCCGAGAAAGTTATGTATTGCCGACGTTATTTTCGACAAGACCTTGGCATATACTGCAGCCAGTTTGTTTGTGTTATGATGCGCGAGGGCAACAAGCACTCTTGTACTGTTTACCATTATCGTGGCTGTATCGGGAACGGAATAAAGAACCGGACCATCAACGAGTGCATCGTACGATGGCGCAACATATTCGTCCGATGAATCAGTGCGTACTGTTACTTCGAGAGCAGTAGCGCAATACATGAACGATGGCCGCTTAACATTCACCACGTACGGTCTGTTCTGCATACCATCGATATAACCCACGATACCAGTATGATTGATCACAACAATCGAGTCCTCGAAATCAGTACCGGCGGGATGAAACACTTGCAACGATGAGTCTGCAACATCAAATGAGTCGTCGATCCAGTAAGTCACATAGCTGGTTCGCTGTGCGTCCGTGAGCACAAACTGAGAGTCGGCAGACCTGCTGACCCCTAATACCGAGCCCCCTTCATCATAGGCTGTAAAATTATGAATAAGGCGATGCCATGCGTTGAATTCATAGGTGCCCGGTGCAATAACGGGAAATACAAATGTTGCAGTCGGCTGATCGAGTTTTGGAAGTGTAACGGTGACCAATAATCGGTCGTCTGTAATTCGATTCAAATCAAGATCAACATGATAGCCCGTCTGGCTGCTCAAGAGGCAACCGC
>JAGVJW010000290.1 GCA_020050895.1 bacterium
GAATGCGATGTTTTCGGCAACCGTAAGGTGAGGGTAGAGGGCATAGTTCTGAAATACCATTCCGACATCTCGGAAACGCGGTTCAACGTCGTTCATCACAGTGTTGTCGAACAACAACCTTCCAGACGTCGCTGATTCGAGGCCTGCAATTATTCGCAAAAGTGTGCTCTTACCCGAGCCTGACGGTCCAACTAAAACAAAAAACTCACCTGGCTCTATTGTGAACGAGACATCGCGTAACGGCACGATGCCATCGAATGCTTTTGTAATTGATTCAAACGAAACTTTTGTCATGCATCACAATCCGGACGCTTTAAGTTTTTCAAACAAGACACGTTGCTCATCTGTGATCGACTGAGGAAGGTCGATGTGTAGTGTAATGTACAAGTCTCCCTTTTCATTTGGGTTGGAGTAATGTGGCATACCCTGAGCTTTCAGTCGTAGCACCTTTCCAAACTGACTTCCTTTCGGAATAGTAACAGATAGGGGGCCGCCGATTGTCTGAACAGTATGTTTCCCGCCGAGAACGGCCGTAGTGAGTGGAATGTGGTCGGTTGCTTTCAAATCGTCTGCCTCGCGTGTATATCGCCCATGAGGTGCAATGCGCACCTCAAGCACACCTGCAGGAACCTTCAGGCGCTGACCATCCACGATACCAGGTTTGAATGTGACGTCGAATTTTGAATTACCAAGTGCCAATCGTTTTTGAACGCCGTTGTATGCTTCCTCAAGTGTTAGCGTAATGGAAAACACACTTGTTGGTATTTCACTTGTTGGTTGTGGGCGGCGGCCGGTACGTCCGCCAAACAACTGCGAAATCAGATCTCCGAACGACGTTCCTTCGAACGTCTTACCCAGATCGTCGAAGTTGAAATTATAACGTCCGGCGCGTCCAAAATCCTGCCACGTTGTACCGCCTCCGGGAGCAGATCTAAACGAGTTGAATTGAGAATTCACCTGATCGTACTTAGCACGTTTCTCCGGATCGCTCAAAACGTCGTATGCTTCACTGATGCGTTTAAAGCGATCTTCAGCACCGGGCTCATCGGGGTTTGTATCGGGGTGTAATTCACGAGCAAGCTTCCGAAATGCTTTTTTTATTTCAGCTTCGGAAGCCCCCTTCTCCAATCCTAATTCTTTATAGTAATCGCGAAATTCCATTTGTACATTTTGACGATTATCGCCATGATTCAGTAGTGATCAGATTGCATCAATGATAGAAATACCAAACCATCGATCGAGAAACAGTGCAAGAAGAATGATGAAGATAATGCCAACAAAGATCACTGCACCCAGAACCTTTCCGGCACCTGCCTTCGTTTGCCTCAGACCGGCCTTGATGGCAGCTTCCGTCATTCTTTCCGTGTAAGCAAACACCGGCACAAATACTGCCACAATGATAGCCATGCCGAGGAGCGTTGCGGTGAGTGGCCGAAACTGTTCGGTTTCTCTAAGCACGCGGTCTTCAATGGTACCTGTAATTAAATAGCTTGCAAGAATTGAAACGGTGAAGATCACAGCCTTTGTCAGGAATCTTAACATTGGTAGAATTCCGCATGTTCAATATGGTGATCCATGTCAAGCCGACACATCGGATCTTCAGTACTTATTACGTGGATAATTATCGAATTTATGGCGACTAACCTTATCGTGTGCCATGTAGACTACGCGAAGGGTGGAAGAACCAACTACATCAGAGCAAATTCCGCTCTGCCATACTGGTATAGTCTTCACCACCAATAACGAGATGATCGAGAACGCGAATATCGATTATACGTCCAGCTTCGACAAGTTGCCTTGTAACGGCGATATCTTCTTTTGAGGGTTCCGTATTACCCGACGGGTGATTATGAGCAAGAATAACAGCTGCAGCATTTTCTGATATGGCACAACGAAAAACTTCCCGCGGGTGAATGACTACACTGTTTAAGCTTCCTTCGCTAACGATTACATCACGGATAATGTGGTTTGCGGAATTCAGCAGCACTACATGAAAAGTTTCGTTGCGCAATCTTCTCATTCGTGGGATCAGCATACCTGCAATTGACTTTGGAGAGGTAACCACCTTCTGCTGATCAAAAGGTTCAGCCTGAATTCTGTGAGCCAATTCAAATGCAGCGCACAACGTGGCTGCTTTTGCAGTGCCCATGCCGCGCAGCGACCGAAGTTCCGATACATCGCGGCTGGCAAGGTCGGTAAGCTTTGGGTAACGAATCAGCAAGTCCTTAGCGATATCAGTTACACTCGCCCCTTGCGATCCATTGTTGATGAGCAGTGCAAGCAATTCGTGCGTTGAGAGAGCACGTGCACCAAGCTGCACAAGTCTTTCGCGGGGCCTGTCGGCATGCGTCGGAGAAATCATAGTTACTGTTTCACTTCACCACTTATCCAATCCGCGTAGGGACCATAAGCTTCAGTTATGGGTATTGCAAAGAATTCGGGAACGGAAAACGGGTGAAGGGAAGTGAATCGCTGCTGCAATTGTGTGACGATGTTAGCGCAAGTTTTGAGAATCAACTGAACTTCCTGTTCCATGATTTTTTCACCTTGCCATCGATATATCGAAGTTGCGTTACCAATAATCGTTGCGCATGCTGCCAAGTGTTCCTCGACAAGCGTATTTGCAATTGATACAGCAACTTCATGTGAGGGGGCAGTGCATAGAACAACGCATAGAGATTTATCGGTCGCAGTTTTTTCCATTTTTGCATCCTCTCGAATCAACATGATAAGTGAACCAACAGCCGCAATATGATTGATCTTTTGATATATCACCTGCACATCGTTGGCATCGTGTACGCTTACACAAAGCGTTGGCAGGAGGACGGAGTTAAGTCGGGGTTACTGGCTGTGGTGTTGTGTGGGTTGGTATTTGTTATCATTTGGTCGTTGATGGGGCCATTGGCGCGGCTGATGATGTCGGCGCCTACACAACCTGGAGCATTATTCACTGTCGATACACTTTCGCTAGTGTTAACAATGATTCCGGAGACATTTTTCTTCTGGCGATTTTTTCTTTGGAAGTCTCGCGAACAAAACACTCGGAACCGTTTTGTGGAGTGAGTGAATTGGCGTAAGTTTGTTGTCCTGCCACAACGAAGGTGAGCAGGGAGCAGGATACAGCGGGAGTTGTGTCCTGTTTTTTTCGGGGACCCGCAAGGGGACCAATGGTCTTTGACAACGGGAAGCACACGAAGGGTAGAGAACAATCTACCCGTCAAGAACAGAGAATCGGCAGCGGAGCGACGGAAGCAGGAATCAAGCACTCACCAACGGAGAGTTTGATCCTGGCTCAGGACGAACGCTGGCGGCATGCCTAACACATGCAAGTCAAGGGGCACGCAAGTGTCACTGGCGCACGGGTGAGTA
>JAGVJW010000200.1 GCA_020050895.1 bacterium
GGAAATGGTTTTCAGGAAAATTGAATGGATGATTGAAGGGGGGCCCAAGGAGCAGGCAAGGCGGCATTCAGGTCCGTGGAAGTGGGATCGTATTTGGAGAACATCAGTCAAGATCACAGTGTTCTTTGCGATATCGTTCATCATTGCAAATACATTCCTTTCGTATGTGATTTCGAGCGACACCCTCTTGTTGTATGTACGTGAAGGACCGTTCAGCCATGCAAGTTTATTCATGGGTTTGGTGTTCTTCACGTTTGTGTTCTTTATGGTGTTTTACCGGTTCCGAGAACAGGCATGCGTTGTGGCATGTCCGTATGGACGGTATATGTCGGCGCTCGTAGATGAAACCACGGTTGCTGTTACCTACGACTACATGCGTGGTGAACAGCGGGCAAAGTGGACAAGGGCCGACAACGCAGAACGCAACTCCATGCGTGGAACCGATGGTGAATTTCACCGACCCGAGGGCAGAGGCGATTGCGTTGACTGTTATCAATGTGTAACTGTGTGTCCAACTGGAATAGATATTCGCAACGGCATTCAGTTGGAATGTATCAACTGTACTGCATGTATTGATGCATGCGATGAAGTGATGACCAGAGTTGGATTGCCCAAGGGATTGGTCCGATACTCGAGTCAGCAGCAAATAGAACAGCGCAAAACGTCGTGGTTAACTGGCCGCATTAAGGCATATCTCATTGTTTGGATAATGCTGATGGTTACCGTAGTCACGCTGTTCGCCATGCGCTCAACCCTTGATGTAGTGGTACTTCGGCAGGAGGGTACAACGTGGATTACAACTGCGAATGGAATGGGAAATTTTTACCGTCTTCAGATTATTAACAAAGGCAATAAAGAATTGTCCTATGAGCTAAATGTTATCGAGCCCGCTGGAGCAGTGATAACGCCGATAGATTTACCCAATGTTGTTCATGGAGGGCAGATCATGAAAGGCAGGTTCCTGGTTACAATTCCCACCGACATTACAAAATCGTTTGACAGAAGACTTGTCCTTTCAATCCAATCGAACGGAGAGATTGTTAAAACCGTCACCACTTCATTTGTGATGCCATGAAAAAATTTGAATTTCACTGGGGTTGGCGGATTGGACTCGTCTATACGTTGTTTGCTCTCGCGATACTGGTGTTCGTTGCTTTTGCACTGACGCAGAATGTTGACCTTGTACGTCCTGATTACTACGAACAATCGTTGCAATACGACGCAATACAAACTGCACGATCCAATGCAGCCAGTCTGGGCGATAGAATCTCAATTTCGTACAAGCGTGACAACACCATAGCAGTACAAATACCTCTGGAGCACGTTGGGCATGCCGAGGGATCTGTGCTGCTTTATCGGCCCGATGAACCAAATGCCGACGTAACGCTGAAGCTGCATACTGCAGCCGATGGTTCTATGATCATTGCTGCACTTCCATATAAAAAAGGTGTCTGGAAGGTCATCGTCAGCTGGAAAGCATTTGATAAAATCTATGAGTATCAATCGTCAATTTACATTGAGTAATAATTGATGGAACCACTTGCTGGATTGTTCCTTGGGCTGGCCGGATCGTTGCATTGCGTTGGCATGTGCGGTCCCATCGTCGTTGGACTGCAATTGGGCAAACTGACGTATCAGGTGGGGAGGGTTGTTACCTACATGTTGCTTGGATTGGTAAGCGGATTAGGAGCGGGATTAGTTGCCTTATCCGTTACGGAGCAAACGGTGAGCATTGTTGCTGGTATTCTTATGATTCTCTCGGCAATAGTTCAGATTTTCTTGCACAGATCCATTATTCCCGGTGCATTGCTGATGAAGCTTACGCAACCGGTGAGACATGCAATGCAGCAAGCCTCTGGGAATCATTCCCAGGTAGTATCGTTCGGCATGGGACTGTTAAACGGTTTGCTACCATGTGGATTAGTGTTTTCAGCAGTTCTCGGAGCAGCGTCTGCTGTGGATCCCGTTCGCGGAGCCCTATTTATGGGATTATTTGGCATTGGTACCATCCCAGCCATGTGGCTGTTGGCGCGGAGTGGCAGGAAGGTATCCCTACGATTTACGAAACCACTTCGAATAATTTTTCCAACACTCGCACTAGCAGTGGGTGGGATTCTTGTTGTCAGGGGTATGGGGCTGGGTATTCCGTATCTCTCGCCTGCTCCTTACTCGGTTCAAGCCGAAGACACGTGCCACACAACGTCTGTTCAACATAGTACTCAAACGTCACCGTAATTTTGTTTTACTGTATTAATCCAAAAAGGAGATTTTCCCATGGACAAGAAACCATTCATTGCACTTTTTATCTGTTTTGCAGTCGCTGGAACAGTGTACACGTCGGCACAGGATGTGAACAATGGTAAAAAGATATACAATGAATACTGCAAGACGTGCCATCAGGACAATGGTCAGGGTCTTGGAGTTGTTTATCCGCCCCTTGCCAAGAGCGACTATATTTCCAAAACCGATAAGCAGACTATAATCCGCGAAGTGGTTTTTGGAAAGGTCGGCAAAGTGAAGGTTAACGGTAAGGAATTCAACGGTATGATGATGCCGCTGCCGCCAAAGTATAAGGATAAAGACATTAGCGACGTAATCTCGTATGTCTTTACAAATTTCGGCAACAAAAAGGGGAAGGTTACGGAAAAGGAAGTCACAGCTGCCAAGAAGAAAGGAAAAATCAAGTAACAAGTGTAAGTGCCATAATTGTGTAAATTTGTGGTTCAAGAAAAAACCACAAAAAATCACGTGAGTATGCCCCGAGTCTTGTTTCGCGTTACATATTTGATACCCGACGGCAAAAGGTCAGAGTACCTTTCGCTCGTGGGGAAGCTTCGCAAGCATTACGCCTCCAATGGCATTGACTATGCCGTTTATGAGGATAAAGGGAAGCATAATCACTTTCAAGAGGTGTATGTGTATCCTTCTATGGAAGCATACGAAGCATCGGACGATCCATCGACGCTTACCGATGTTTCCGAAACCATCGATGCTGTTTATGCTATGGCTTCCAAAGTAGAATATGACGTGGCGAAAGAAGTTACGTGACCGCCTGCGTGAGATAACATACAGCGTTGCCACAGGATGGGCTTCGTCGAAGCCTGAGCGACGGATAAAGTTGCGTCCTGATGAAGTTAAGCGTGTCGTCATCCTGCGTTACGATGCAATCGGAGATTACATCGTAACCACGCCCCTGATAGCCTGGCTGAAAAAATATGTGCCGGGAGTTGAGATCGACGTTATCGGATCAACCCGTAACAAAGCACTGATAGATCTCGATTCGAACATTCAGAGGGCTATGTTCATTCAAGCTAAACACGGACCTGAGGCTTCTTGGCTTGAGGTGCGGCGCTTCATGAAGGAACGCCGATACGATGTTGTGTTTGCAACGGTTGTGGAGCGCATGACGAAGGCCCTGGTGATGTCGCTCTTTGCAGGACGGGCGGCCAGGAGAGTAGCGGTCGAACATATTCAGCGCCGAAGGACTTACGCCGAAGCATTCGACTTTCTGATACAGCACGATCAGCCGCTGATGCATTGGGTCGACACGTTTAAGCATGCCGGACCATCCGTTATTGATGCTCCGTACGATGATACAGTTGGACCCTACGTCACCATCACCGAACAAGCACGTCGGTCTGTACAACACGTTTCCGACGCCCCCTACATTGTTGCCAACATCAGCGCACAGCAACGGGTAAAGCGATGGAATGAAGCGTCTGTGATTCCGTGTATTCGGGAACTAATTGACCATCAGAAGGAATTCGATGTGCTTATTATGTGTGGCCCGAGCGACGTCGATGAAGCTCATGCTATTGTAAATAACGTTAATTCTTCGCGTTGCAGAGTTTTCCAACGGTCACTGCCAGAAGCATGCGCTCTAATCGAACGTGCACGCATGCTCATATCTCCTGATACTGCCGCAATACACATTGCATCGGCTTGCAGTGTGCCAACAGTAGGCTTGTACCTGGAACAAGCCAATGTTACCGAATGGGGCCCATACCGGACACCGGCAAAGATTCTTCTGAGCAGTGATGGCAGGACGATTGATGCTATTGATCCCTCATTGGTGGCAGAGGCAGCTGTTTCGCTGTTGAATGAGCTTGTTATGATGCCGATATGACAATTGGATATGACTTATCGATGGTGTTTGGGGCTGGTGGCATCCAACGCTATGCTCGCGAGCTTGTGTCTCACATCGTTGCACTGGATCAGCCGTTTGATTATCGTATCCTCACACGAAGCAGTAAAGAAAGTGAAATACGAAAAATTGTAGGCTCTAACCGTAGTGATATCAGACCGGTGCTGCCACACGAGTTAGCTCTAGGGCCGCTTTTTAAAGGCGTTACACGCAAGATCATAGAGCGGCAATGGGCTCGGCACATGAGTGATGTAGATCTCGTTCATTTTCATGAAGGGGGCAGGTGGTTCCCTCGCGTTAAACGCTTCGTTGTTACTATCCACGACTTGTTTCCTTTGGATGAAAATATAGAAGTTTATCATAATCTGCGTGCAAGCTTCCCCACCGTGGTGTCGGCAATGGTTGATAATGCTGCGCGCATCATTGTGCCGTCGGAATACGTTAGGCAGACGTTCAGCACATATTTTCCAGACTCTGCTGATATCATATCAGTAATACCTCTTGCAGCCGGCGATGACTTTGCACCATCGCAGGCAGTACCGTCTACAGTGAAAGGTCCATATTTGTTGTGGGTAGGCAGGCTGGATCCGCGGAAGAATCTTAGGCGAATTCTGGAGGCATGGATGCAGATCCCAAATTCTCTTCGTAAGACTGCACGGTTCGTCCTCATCGGGCCCTGGGAGCAAAAGCATTTCAACCGTGAATACGATGAAGTAAAGAAATTTATTAATGAACCGAATCTTGAATTGCGAAGCCACATTTCGCATGCCGAGCATCTCTCATTGTTATCCA
>JAGVJW010000081.1 GCA_020050895.1 bacterium
CAGTCCTTTTTGTTCAATCTGTTTGCGCAGTCGGTGCAATTCCTGCTTATGGAGAATAAGTTTACGCGGGCGCAGCGGCTCATGATTTTCCCTGTTACCGAATTCATAGTGGCCGATATGAAGATTAAGCAGCATAAGCTCATCAGTTGTCTTCGAGGGGAATGTAGCATAGGCATCGGCGATATTCAGAAGACCAGCGCGAATAGCTTTTACTTCCGTCCCGGTCAGCACAATGCCTGCCTCGAAGCGTTGCACGATTTCGTAATTGTGCAGCGCTTTGCGGTTTGTTGCAATGGGTCGTATGGTGCGGTCTTGTTGTTCCTGCATCACGAAAAAGCCCTGCGCCTACACGCCAAGGCTTACCGATGTTGTGATTCAGCGCTGTCTGTTTGAAAATATCCGAACGCAGCTCTCCGGGCTCAGCCGGCAGAATTCCCCACCAGAGCCCCCTTCCGCCCGCCTCGCCTTGAACGCGAATGGAAGGGAAGATTTAACATTTCTCATTGGCGGCTAACTATTCACCTTCTCAGGTGCGGTGTCTTGAAATATTTTCATTGCCAGGGTACCAAACCAAATTTGTACAACTGCGATCAGAATTGCTCCAAGAGCTGCAACCTTCTCGTCTAGGTTCAAAAAAAATGAATTGGGTATGATAAGACTACCTGTAATGAGCATGATGCCGCTCAAGTAAGGGAACACATTGGCCCACGTGACTGAAAATCCAAGCTACACATGTTCAGGAATCCATGAGATAACAGGTACGTTTCCTATGAAGACATGCGTATCGTCGAAGATCTTCTCAAACAGCAGTGGTACTTCCACGGCTTGTATTTGGAACAAAAGTAACATGGCTGCCGCTTATAACGGGCTACGTCATTCGACGCCTTGCTCTGTAACGCCGATGGATATCCTGTAAGGACACGATGAACGCATCATATAGTAACGACGCTGTTAACCAGACAAAGCGCAAGAGCGCAGAAGGATCAGAGATTTACCCGTATACCATTGAGATGGCGTTGTTCATTCCCTTGGACATCGACTCGTGTTTGGCCTATTTTAACAGAAGCAGGGTACAAATCAGTTCTTTGTGGACAGGACGACATTACAAATGAGTGTTATTGCAGAAAATATCAATCCCAATTTTCGGGATCTTTTTAAGGACAAATTTTATTTTACAAATAATGAATATGAGTTGTTATTATCACACTTTCAGATAAAACATATTCGAAAAAGAGATTATTACTTAAAGGCAGGGGAAGTATGTAAGGCAAAAGCGTATCTCAATAAAGGGTGCGCTCGCAACTTTGTAGTAGATGAGAGGGGACATGAACGAATTCTGTTTTTTGCATTTGAAGACTGGTGGCTCGGCGATTTTGATAGTTACTACACAGAAAAACCTAGCACTAACTACGTTCAGGCGATCGAGGATTGCGAACTACTAACTATTTCCAAAGAAAATTTTTCATTTCTTGAAGAAAGAATCCCGAAACTCAAGCAATGGTATACCTACAAAGTGACACGCTCTGCAAGTGCTTCACTGAAACGAATGGAGGAAATGAAAACCTTAACTCCTAAAGAGCGTTACCTTAATCTTCTTGAAAAGCATCCGCATATCTTTCAGCGGATACCGCTCCAATATATTGCCGCCTTCCTGAATATTGAGCCGCAATCACTCAGCCGCATGAGGAAACAGCTGATTGAAAAGCCTTGAATTGTTTTCTGTCAGTTCTATTATTTCTTAACCTCGGTTAAGCGTCTTCATAAATTCCAGACGCACCTTTGTATCATAAATTAATGTTCAACTAACAACAGATTTTTATGAAACAAGCAATATTAATCCGAGTGTCTCCTGAAAACTTCGACCAATGGAGACAAGCGCACGACGAGTGTATGCAAGCACGGGTTGAATACGGAATGACAGACGGACCTGTTTACCGTGATGAAAAGGACCCGAACAACGTGCTGGTTCAGTTAAATGTGGAAAGCATGGAAAAAGCATCGGGATGGTTTAAGGACGAACGTTTTATGGCAGCAGTAAAGCGAGCTGGAAAAGTTACGAGGGAGTTTTGGAACGCAACCCTTAAAGAATAAGGCATTCACATCGTAGACTTGGGAGACAAATACGCAGAACTTTTCCCTCTTTGTAATGCTACTTCGTATCCGCCCCTGCAAGTACTCTCCGTTATCCAGCGAAATATTGGAATGGTTGCTCCATACCATAAACAGGTGGTGCGAAGAAAACGCAGGGGCGAATGCTTTCCTAGGCAGAAAGCGAGCGTTAGGGTCCTAAGGTGTATGCTTCCCAGCTACTGTTGAACTTTGAAGCCAGCCATGCCCATGCTGCGGTAGCGTCCACACACGCCGGGCCAACCGATGTTGTAATTCAGCGGAGAGGGAGGGATTCGAACCCTCGATAGCGGTTTATACCACTATGACGGTTTAGCAAACCGTTGCCTTCAGCCACTCGGCCACCTCTCCCACAGGAGAAGGACAAAGATACGCCGATGGTAATACGATTTTCAATCGGTGGTAAATTCACCGTGTGAAACAGATGGAAACGCCGCTGATGCGGCAGTACAACCAAATCAAGGCTAAGCATCCCGACACCATCCTGTTGTTTCGGCTGGGAGACTTCTTCGAAACCTTCGGCGATGATGCAGTTGCAACTGCCGCAGCATGCGGAATAACTCTTACGAAGCGCAATAATGGGGCTGCTGGAGATATTCCACTCGCAGGATTCCCGCACCATCAAATAGACAACTACCTGCCCAAGCTTGTTCACGCCGGATACAAGGTTGCCGTTTGCGAACAGTTGGAAGATCCGAAGCATGCCAGGGGAATTGTGCGCCGTGATGTTGTGGAAGTGGTGACACCGGGTGTTGTGCTCTACGACAAACTTCTCGACTCACGCTCGAATACGTTTTTGCTTGCGCTCCACGCTGAAGTCGAGCCGAAGTCTTCAAAGACTACGTTTGGTGTAGCCGTTATCGACGTGAGCACGGGAACGTTCATCGCCGGAAGTGTAAGTAGTAAAAAAATTGCGTCCGTCATCGAGTCTTTTTCTCCTGCGGAAATCATTGTAAATAAACAGATGAAACAGGTTTGGGAGCCTCTTTCACAAAAACTACCCGTCAAGCCTGTTATTACAAGAATTGATGAATGGCATTTTGACGTTGAATATGCAAGGACTGCACTGCTACGCCAGTTTCAAACTTCGTCGCTCAAGGGCTTTGGATTTGAAAGTGATGATGATGCAGGCATCGTTGCAGCTGGAGCTGCACTCCACTATGTAAGCCAAACGCAACAAGGCGCTTTAAGGCAACTAACGGGTCTGCGCGTTTTGCACTCAGAGTCGATCATGGTTCTCGACACAGCAACGCGCCGTAACCTGGAAATACACTCGTCGATGCGCGATAGCAGCTCGGCAGGTGCGCTGATTGGTGTACTAGACCGGACGGCGACGCCTATGGGCGGACGTATGCTTCGATGGTGGCTGCAGACTCCGCAGATTAGCCTACATGCCATTAACGATCGGCTTTCAGCCGTGAGAGGTTTTGCAGGTGAGCCCGCTGCATTATCATCACTTCGCACTGTACTCCAAACCGTAGGCGATGTAGAGCGATTGCTTACAAGAGTTGTCACCGATCGGGCACATCCGCGGGAAATGTCGGCATTGCGGTTAGGACTTGCCACCTTCGGTGCTATCAGAAATATCCTGACTGATTTTGAATCGAACGAGGTTCGTGCACTTGCCACAGCGATTTCGATGCATGACGAAGTTCTATCAATGCTCAAAACTGCACTGGTAGATGAACCGGCAATACAACCCGGACACGGGAAGATATTTAAACATGGGTATCATGTTGAATTGGATGAAGTGTGTACTGCGCTTACCGAAGGAAAGCGGTGGATTGCCGAGTATCAGGATAGGGAGCGTACCGATACTGGTATTGCTTCGCTGAAGGTGGGGTATACAAGTGTGTTTGGCTACTATATCGAAGTCTCGAAGACGCATTCAGGACGCGTCCCGGACTACTTTGAACGCAAGCAGACGCTTGCTAATGCCGAACGGTACACAACAGCCCGACTAAGGGAACTCGAGCATACACTTCTGAACGCAGAAGGCCGCGTTACATCGTTGGAAACCGAATTATTTGCCGAACTGAGAAAGAACATTGCAGCGCATTGTGCTGAGATTCAACGCTCTGCAAGTGCACTGGCTCAGGTTGATTGCCTGAGCACGTTTGCGCAGAATGCTATCGATTATGAGTACACAGAGCCAGTCATCACGGAAGGCGATGAACTCCGCATCGAAGGAGCCAGACATCCGGTGATTGAGCAACGCCTGCCAGTGGGGACTCCCTATATCGCGAACTCCGTAATTCTAGACACATCGGCGTCGCAGATTGCCATCATCACTGGCCCCAACATGTCGGGGAAATCCAGCTACCTGCGTCAAACCGGATTGATTGTCTTTCTGGCACATGTGGGGAGCTTTGTTCCGGCAACTGCAGCATTGATACCGCTTACGGACAGAATCTTTACGCGCGTGGGGGCACAGGACAACATTACAGCTGGCGAAAGCACATTTCTTGTTGAAATGCAGGAATCGGCCAACATACTAAATAATGCAACAAAACAAAGCCTGATTCTCCTGGATGAGGTTGGCAGGGGAACGGCAACATTCGACGGGATAAGCATTGCCTGGGCTATAGCTGAATATGTTCATGAAGTAGTGGGCGCCAAGACGCTGTTTGCCACGCACTATCATGAGCTGACGTCTTTGGCCGGATCATTCGATCGGATTATCAACCTTTGCGTCGAGGTTAAGGAAGTTGGAGACGACATCGTATTCACGCACCGCGTTGTGCCCGGATTTACCGACCACTCATTTGGCATTCACGTTGCCCGCATGGCTGGCATGCCCCCTTCAGTGATAACAACATCAACCGCTATACTTCATCAGCTTGAAGGAAACGATGAGCAGTCGTTCAGAGCTGGAAGAACAGCAAGCGTTGAAAGGCACTCGCTCGAGCGAACTGGTCAACTAACTATGTTTACTGTTCAGGACGATGAGTTACGAAGGAGAATGAAGGACCTTGATATCGACAACATGACGCCGCTGCAGGCGTTACAAGCTCTCGTAGAGATGAAGGAGAGTATCGACCATGAGCCTTGATGTGAGGAAACAGTGGGAGCAGCGCGACCGCGTTACCAGGGCCATTACGAAAAACGGAATGTTTCGAGCCGCCGTAGTACAGAACTCAACTTCGGCGAGGACTGCGCAGGAGCGTCATGAACTCGAGCCCATTCATGCTCTGATACTAGGCAGGGCTCTTGCGGGGTCGGCCCTGATGGCTTCCTTTCTGCAGGGCGAAGAGCGCGTGGTGGTAACAGCTGAAGGCGACGGACTAATCAAGTTTGTTTATGCCGAAGCCTTACAGGTAGGTGAGGTTCGTGGGTATGTTCGCGCCAACCCTAGTCCAGCAGACAACAGGCGCAGCGCGCTTGGTGAGGGTCTGCTGAAGGTGCAGCGCGTGTTATACGGGAAGCGCGAGCCAGCCACCGGCATTGTTGAGTTGAGAAGGGGCGACATCACGAGTGATCTGGGGTATTACCTCACGCAAAGCGAGCAGATTCCTTCGGCATTTGTTCTCGATGTATCGTTTAGAGACGATGACAGCATTAATCAGAGCGTTGGGTTACTGATTCAGGCTCTTCCTGGTGCACGTCCTGAAGATATTTTTCGGATTTACGATACACTCGATTACCTGGAGAGACTCACAGAGTTTGCTGACAAGGGCTACTCACCCGAAGACATCCTGAACCAGGTGCTGCCCGGAACAATAGACATCATTTCAACCTCTCCAGTTGATTTCTTCTGCCGATGTTCACTTGAAAGGTTTAAAAATGTATTGCTAACGCTGGGCATCGACGAATTGAATGCGATGCATGAGGGGGGGCACAACGAATTAGTTTGTCAGTATTGTAACGAACATTATTATCTCAGTAATGACGATTTCAGCGAGCTTAGAGAGCAGGTGTTGGCAAGGAGGAACTGAGGTGTGCGCACTTGCTCACCGTCCTATTACACCAGGAGCAGACTGTATAATTGAGATGCACGCAACATTGATGATATCTGCTGCAGTGCATCCGCGGCTCAGGTCGGCGAACGGTTTCTGCAGGCCCTGGACAATTGGGCCAAACGCCTGTGCTTCGGCCAAACGTTCTGTGAGTTTATAGGCAATGTTTCCCGCGTCAAGATTGGGAAATATCAACACGTTTGCCATTCCTGAAACAGGGGAGGATGGCGCTTTTCTATGTGCAACAAGCGGAACAATTGCTGCATCGACCTGTAATTCGCCATCCGCAATGACTTCCGGGTGCCTTTTGGAAAATAATTCGAAAGCGGAGCGTACCTTATCAACCATTTCGTGTTGTGCCGACCCCTTTGTTGAATAACTGAGAAACGCTACACGAGGCTCATTGTTTGTAAGCAGTTTGTGATTCATAGCTGCGGAATAAGCTATATCAGCTAACTGGTCGGCAGTTGGATTGGGCACCACACCACAATCGGCATACGTCATCGCTCGATGATTGTGCTGCCATACCATCAGGAAGAAACTCGAGACGGTGGAGACATTTTCGGCTGTTCCTATCGTCCACAAACCGGCGCGGAGAACGTCTGGAGTCGCCGACGCTGCACCAGCCACACCCGAGTCGGCTTCTCCGGTGTAAATCATCCATGCTGCAATGAACAGCGGATCGTGAGAGTACCGTGCTGCCTCTTCCACCGAGAGCCCCTTTGCAGCACGCCGCTCAAGCAAGTGTCGTTCAAGCGCTTTGTGGTCGACAGGTGTTTCGCTATCCACCAGAATGGCACGGCAAATCGCGTGTCTGTTCAGATAAAATGCCGCATCGGTTACCCTCTGATCGTGAGCATCGGCAAGCACGACCGTAGCATTGAGAAGCGAAGCTCTCTGCAGAAGGTCATTTTCAAGGTTCATCGCTCAATTCCGGCA
>JAGVJW010000228.1 GCA_020050895.1 bacterium
GCAGCGCCACCAGAAGGTTGAGCACTTGGGCTTGGACTGAAACATCGAGTGCACTAACAGATTCATCGCAAATCAGCAGCTTAGGCTTGAGCGCAAGCGCACGTGCTATGCATATCCGCTGACGTTGTCCGCCCGAAAATTCATGCGCGTAATTGTTGAAGTGCCGTGGAAGGAGGTTGACCTTATCAAGCAGGTATAACACCTGATCCCTCCTGTCTTTTTCGTTGGCTCCAATACCGTGTACCTTCAGTACTTCCATTATTGTACTACCAACGCTTAGCCGTGGGTTCAACGAGGAATAAGGGTCCTGAAAAATTATCTGGAAATCGCGCCTCAACAATTTCAGGTTTGCCTGTTGTAAACTACCAACATCCTTCCCATCAAAAATGACAGACCCTCCTGTTGGTTCAACCAGCCGGAGAATGGCACGTCCTGCTGTAGTCTTACCACAACCCGATTCACCAACGAGGCCGAGTGTTTCACCCGGCTTTACGTTGAATGTGATACCATCTACAGCTTTCACAAACCCAGTTGTTTTCCCAAACATTCCGCTTTTTATAGGAAAGTGAACTTCAAGATCTTTAACATCAAGCAGCGGTTTCGTTGATGCCAGATGGTCATTGCGTTCCTGAATTTCAGCAGGTGTGAACTCCAGTTGGTGAACAACAGCATCGACGTTATCGTGCGAGCGTTCAGTTATTGTTCCGTCATCCGTCTCATCCATAAAATCGCGAACGGTTGGCAGAATCTTCAGCTTCTTGTCCAGACGAGGTCTGCAAGCTAAAAGACCTTTTGTATAGGGGTGCTGAGGATTTTCAAAAATCTGTTGAATTGTGCCGTGCTCAACAATGCGTCCTTTGTACATAACGATAACATCGTCGGCTATCTCTGCAATCACTCCCAGGTCGTGTGTTATGAACATCATCGACATGTGGTGATTTTTTTGCAGCTGACGCATCAAATCCAGAATTGTAGCCTGTACTGTAACGTCGAGCGCCGTTGTTGGCTCGTCGGCAATCAGCAAATCTGGATTACACGAAATAGCCATGGCAATCATTACGCGCTGCTTCTGGCCCCCTGACAACTGATGCGGATATGACGTCATCATCGACCCAGGCCGCGGCAGTTTTACTTCGTTGAGCAGGTCGAGTGTTCGCCGGCGAGCTTCTTCCTTACCAACTTTCTGGTGCAGTCGAATTGCTTCAACAATTTGGTCGCCGCAGGTAAACACCGGATTCAGCGACGTCATCGGTTCCTGGAAGATCATTGCAATGCGATTACCGCGATACGTGCGCATGGTTTCTTCCGGGAGCGCCAGCAAATCAGTAACAGCTCCGTTTTTTTCATGGAACAGCACTCTTCCCGATGAAATTTTACCGGGGGGCGTGGATATCAATCGCATCACGCTCAGGCTAGTCACCGATTTCCCCGAGCCCGATTCTCCAACGATGCCCAATGTTCTACCACGTACCACAGTAAACGAAGCCTCGTTTACAGCCGTGACAACTTCCTTATCCGACGTGAATTCGGTTGTAAGTCCGTGAACTTCGAGCAATGGAGTCATAGGTGAGTGCAGGGTGAGATTATGGAAGGGGGCAAAAATACGCGATAAATCGCTGGCAGGCAGTACAGACATCGAAGTCCATTGATGTTCGGCTGGCTATGGCAGATAGGCTGCCAGGAAGGATGCCGGGAAACAATGGTGCCAGGCACGTGCCGGGAAACAATGGTGCCTGGCACGTGCCGGGGAAGATGCCGGACGGCATCCTTAGTTTAAAAGCCAAGGAGACTGCTTATCTGCTGTCAATTAAACGGGTGGGAAGATCTCACGAATGAGGGCACGTTGTTCTGTCTCCAACACGGACCTAGAACACTGGTCCCCAAAAAGAGACGGGAACTAACGGACCAATGTTGAATTCTGGAAATGCGGAAGGAAGAAGGATTAAAACACCACCATCCGCAACACTGTATGGGCAATCCTTGTTGTGCAGACAACCTGTATAACCTTCACTAGAACCAGCAAAACAAACGCCAGTACCAGGAATCGGGATCCTCTGTGGGTACCTATAGACAACCATACAAACACAATAGCCAGGACCTGGAGCTGCTCCACAAGGTTTATTCGGCATATTGGCCGCCCAAGAGAATACTTGTCCACTTGTCGAGAAAAATAAGATACCCGCAACCAACAACAAGCGTTTCATGAATCTCCTTTTAGATTTTTTAACACTGATCCTTGAATAAAGCACCACTCGTGAGTTTGCAGCTACTGTACCAATACCTTCCTGGTGCAAATAACAGTTGAGTTCGATATACCAAGAACGATCTTCAAGCCAGGCAACAAATACACTGTTGAAGGACTTGAAGCCAGTGGAACACTCGACGACCAAATCAAAGAACCATCGATGTTGCGAACTTCTATGCTTGTCAGGCTCGAAGGAATGGGGCTGGAAATGAGGATTCCAGACGGACTCGATGTTGGTATTGCAACAACGTCACAACTTCCCGCGCCTCCACCTCCACAATAACTATTCGCTTCAACGCTGTCACTATATGCCGTAAACTGTGAGCTGCCTAGATAGTACCCTGATAACATCTTTTGAATTCCGTCCTCCCTGATGAAAGGATACGGATCTGCACCAACCGCCCAGGTGTTTATTCTGATGTAGGCAAATGTTGTATCTTCTACAGTGCTTGGAACTACGGACCGAACACGTGCTCCCATGGGATACCAAGAGTAAATGCACGGTTTCCCGTTATCGGTTGTCGTACCAATTGCAAAACTGTCCAGCAACAACATTCGTGTCCCGTTCCCACTATCAACAAGCTCAACGGAGTATCCTATCACATTGTTGTTTACGTACCTGCTGAAGGAAAGAGCCGATGAATATCGATCAATCCAGGAAAGACTTCGAAAGAACTGCAAAGTATCGTTACCAATCACCGGAAATGTTCTCGTTGTAGATCTGCTGCGCATTTCCGAGGGAGTCCAGTCCGCTCTAGGGTTATCCGTCTCTGCGTCGTAATTGACTACTCTTTTAAAGCACCAATTCGATAAGTACAAACGTTTCCTGTTTAACAGGAACTCGGAATAGAACCATGAGCTGTAAGATGAATCTGCTTGGTACGAAAAAGTAAAGTATGGTGCAAATTGTTCTGGAGGCCAAAAAGTAGTATCACCATCTGTCCTCACACTTCCCCAAGCAAATCCTGAATCAGAAGAGATCGCTTGTAAAAGAGAATCACACTGAGCATATAGGTCAAAAGCTGGCATGCTCAAACAAACTGAAACGAACAGAACCGAGATAGTCTTCATTTAGCAGACTCCAAGGTATATTTTTAAAATTTGCAGAACTGAGAAGTCGCATTTCGTGTTGCACAGTTTGCTCTATTAGGCTCCGATGCATCGCTCCTCAAAGTAAATTACCCCCCCCGTGAGAAAACCAAATAAATTTTTATAAATACGGGTTTTATCTTCAGGATAGGAGAAGGGAATTCCCATTTCTTTGTCGAAATATCACGGGTCTGTGTTCAACTCCATCGAGATAATATCCGTGAGCAAGGACGATCTGTTCACACTGAAACATCTTGCTTTCGATCATCTCCGTGAGGAGAGAACCGGGAGTGGATTCCAAAAGCAGCAGAGCGGTCCTGTAAACTTGTTCGGCTGACCACAGCAGATACGCCGTTTGTATTGTTTCAGCTGCGTTCAAACCCTGCGATAAATGTGAAGCACAGCTCGGTGGATCGGGAATTATGGTGCACCCTACCGATTCATCAGCCATGCAAAAATCAACGGAGCAACGATGGTGGCATCGGATTCTATGACAAATTTTGGAG
>JAGVJW010000166.1 GCA_020050895.1 bacterium
AGAACAAACATTACTATGAGCAGAAAAAGTCACGCAGGCTGAAGTACGTCACCTTCCCACAGCAGCCCAGTGCCAAGGATTCGTCCTTAGCACAAAAACGATCGATGACTCTGCAGGCAACTTTTTCTGCACTGGCCACCATTGAACAGCGCGATTCGGCTTACAGCGTGGCAATGGATGCATACAACGGTACGACGAACGACTTTAAGGCCATCAACGACATAGATGCAACAATGTCTTTTGCTCTAATGAGCCTGAAACCACACGATGTCTTTGGTCCCCTAAACGTTGCCGACGGTATCAAGTATATACGTCTCGACAGTTTGCGCGAAGGACAGAATGTTGTTGCACGAGCTTCGCACATCTTGATTCCATTCGGTGAATCTAAACCTGCAGCCAAGAAATCGGCTGATTCCCTCTTGCGTCTTGCAAAAAGCGGACAGGATTTTTCATTGCTCGCCAGATTGCATTCCAAGGATCCCGGCTCGGCGCAGCAGGGTGGCGATCTCGGATTTTTTAGTAAGGGGCGCATGGTGAAGGAATTTGAAGATGCTGCCTTTGGTAATCCGGTTGGTTCAATCGTAGGTCCGGTGGAAACACAATTTGGTTATCATATCATCAAGGTTACCGACAAGCAGAGCACTGAAATCAAGTATTCTGAAATCACCATCAAGCCGGTAATTTCGTCGGCAACAACACAACTCATCATTACCAAGGCGGCACAGATGCAGAAACGCATTGAGGACGGCGCCCCCATTGATACGCTAGCAAAGGAACAACATCTAAAGGCTATCGAAAGCCCCTTTATAACCTCTCAAAGCCCGTTCCTCGGGTCCGCAGAGCTTACTGCATGGGCTTTTGAGGCAGACCAAGGCGAGGTAATTCGCAAAGACGTTAAGTATTACGGCCTCGTCCTTGCTCAAATCACCGATGTGCGGGAGGCAGGCATTAAACCGTTCGACGATGTGAAAGCAGAAATTGAAACGAACGTGAAACGCTTAAAGAAACTAGAAAAGATTAGGAATCTGGCGGAGCAGGTTGCGTCTGCATGTAAACGCACCGGCAACGTGCAAGCCTATCGCGAAGTTGACTCAACTCTTGAGCTTCACGTGCAGACCGGACTGCGTAACAACGGACAGTTACAACGCTTCGGAAACGAGTTTGCTGCTACCAATGCAGCGTTTACCCAGCCCCTTAAAACGGTGAGTGGTCCCATCAAGGGCAATCGTGCATGGTTTGTTCTCACAGTTGATGCACGCTCCGACGCAGATATGCAGGCATTTAAGGCGCAAGCAGCTCAGCAGGCACAAGCTCTGGCCGCTCAAGCAAAGGGTCAGGCCTACTATTCCTGGTTCCAAAAAGTCAAGGAGTCGGCCGAAATCGTCGACAAGCGTTTCAGCCGTAAGTAAATATTTTTAGCGAAGCAGTGCAGCGTCGGAATCCCGCAATGCTCTCTTCCCAATGACTCTTGACGACGCATATATACATTGTGTGGCGATCGCCCGATCGCATTACGAAAATTTTCCCGTTGCATCCATCTTCCTCCCCCGTGAGCTGCGTATACATGTTGCAGCCGTCTATGCAATCGCCCGCATGGGCGATGATATCGCTGATGAGCATGCGGATCAAAAACTGGAAGAGCGGATGGCTGCATTGGATCTCCTGGATTCAGTTGTCGACGGCGCCGATCCGCGCGATGAACCCGTATTCATTGCCGTACAACACACGATAAAATCCTTCAGGCTCCATCCGTCCCTATTCCATCGATTGTTTGAAGCCTTCCGCCGCGATGCTGCGGGAGGATTGAATGTGGTATTTGGTACCTGGAATGAAGTCCTGGAGTACTGTCATTATTCAGCCAATCCTGTCGGTGAAATTATCCTGTCGCTTTCAGGCAGCGCAACGCCGCAGGCAATTGCATACAGTAACGATGTTTGCACGGCTTTGCAAATCACAAACTTTTTGCAGGACAGAGACCTCGATATGTCAAGGGGCAGGAATTACGTGCCCCTTACCATCGAGGAAACAGTTCAAAGAACACGATTGTTGTTCAGACGCGGACGCAACGTTATTCGCTGTGTACCCTCGTTAAGATTGAAGATCGAGCTGAAGGCAATTGTTGCGGGTGGGGAGACGATACTAGACAAGATTGACAAGTCGAACCTACGATCAACTGGAAGAAATAGGATTACATTAACGCCAGGAGATTTTCCCTCACTCCTGTTGAAACTCATGAAACCTTTGTAATAATTGTTATCTACGAAGTAGAATTATCGCGTCAAACAGCTACTAAACGTCCCTATTTCTTCCGCTTTGGCCCGATTCCCTATTTTCGGGCGTGTCTCACGTATACGTCAGCTCCGACGATGAAATCCTGGCACTCTCAACATTGAAGGGTTCCACGAGTTTTCATTATTCATTTTCATTTCTCCCGCGGGAGGAGCGAAGAGCAATCAGGACGATGTATGCGTTTGCGAGGCGGATCGATGACATTGTAGACAGTTCCCCTTCCCGCAATCCAGTTGAGATTGCCCATAAACGAGCACGCTTGGATTGGTGGCGCAACGAAATCGAATTGTTATATCTCAATAATGATGCCGACGCTGATTCCAAAAAGGAAGATAGAAACCAACTCTCGTCTGTAATTCATCAGTTCAGCATTCCCAAGCAGTATCTGCTAACGCTGATAGACGGTTGCGAACGCGACCTAACATACACACGCTACGAAACGTTTGCGGAGCTCAAAGACTACTGTTATTCGGTAGCTAGTATCATTGGACTCATCTGCATCGAAATTTTTGGTTATAGATACGACGAGACACGTCAGTATGCCATCAATCTGGGCTATGCACTACAGCTTACAAACATTTTGCGCGATATCAGGCAGGATAAGGAAAGGGGCACGATTTACCTGCCTCTCGAAGATCTCGATAGATTCCAGTACTCCGAGCGTGATATTATTAACGAAGTTTACGATGACAGATTTGTAGAATTGATGTCGTTCCAGGTACATCGTGCAAGAGACTATTACCACAAGGCTCGAACGTTGCTTCGGCCGGATGAGCGTATGACGATGGTTGCAGCCGAGATTATGGACGCTATCTACTACCGGTTACTGGAAAAAATCGAGCTGACGGACTACCGTGTATATCAAAAGCGCATTCGAGTTAGCGCGGCTCACAAATTCATCACGGCTCTTCGTATATGGCTTGGTTCTAAGCTATTTGTGCAAAGGCTTCGTGGTTAACCGCCACCCAACCATTTCGGCAGACAAACATGTTTAATGCTGCTGTACTCCGTTGCTCTGTGTGTTATTTTTGCGCTCTATGGAAATTGCATTTACCTCCGAGGAATTAGATCAAATTGAAAAGCTGAAAGCACTCTATCCGGAGTCGAAAGCAGCCATCATGCCGGTATTATGGATGGCGCAGAAAAAGTGGGACTGGCTCTCGGAGGATGTGATGAAGCACGTAGCAGAGGTTATGGATCTGCCTTATGCACACGTGATGGGTGTAGTATCGTTCTACACCATGTACCACAAAAAACCCATGGGACGCAATCACGTTCAAGTGTGCACCAATATTTCCTGCATGCTGAAAGGGGGCATGGAAATATATGAACACGTCAGGCAGCGTCTTGGTGTAGGACACATGCAAGCAACACCCGACGGTAAATTTTCCCTCGAGGAAGTGGAGTGCATGGGTGCATGCGGTGGAGCGCCAATGATTGCTATCAACGAAGACTTTTACGAAGACGTTACGCCTCAATCCACCGACGCATTACTTGATAAATGTGTTTAGCGTGTTACCGTGCAGGCGATTCTACCCTTGCCCGGCCAACGCTATGATACTCGAACCCTTCAGCCTTCATCTCGGCTAACGAGAATACGTTGCGCCCATCGAAAATAATTTGTTGTCTCATTGCCTTTCTCATTCGTTCGAAATCGGGATTCCGAAACTCATTCCACTCAGTGGCAATGATGAGAGCGTCGCATTCTAACAAGGCATCGTACGGAGAGTGCGCAAACATAATCTGGTCACCCAAAACCCGCCTACTGTTATCCATTGCCTCGGGGTCGTAAGCCTTGATAATGGCCCCAGCTTCAGTCAATTTGTTTATTATAGCGAATGAGGGAGCATCTCGTATATCATCGGTATTCGGCTTGAACGCCAAGCCCCACAGCGCAAACTGCCTACTCCTTACATCATTCTGAAATCGTGAAATAATCTTATTGATGAATCTATCCACCTGATGAGTGTTCACCCTTTGTGTAGCCTCTACAATGTCTAAAGGTGTACCGGCCTGACGCGCAGCAAATGCGAGCGCCTTAACGTCCTTAGGAAAACAACTTCCGCCATATCCAATGCCTGCAAAAAGAAACCGACGGCCTATTCTATTGTCGGTTCCAATGCCAATTCGCACGCTTTCAATATCGGCGTTAACGGTTTCGCAATACTCAGAAAGGTCATTCATGAACGATATTTTTACAGCAAGGAATGAGTTGGCTGCGTACTTGGCAACTTCTGCGCTCCGTTCGTCAAACACAAGTACTGGCGCTCCTCCTCTCACAAACGGCGCATAAAGGTCGCGCATAACATTTGCAGCATAGTTATCAGATGTTCCGATGATAACGCGATCTGGCTTCATGAATTCTTCTACTGCAAAACCTTCGCGTAGGAATTCGGGATTGCTAACAACATATACCTGCCGAGTAGGAGCTTCTCTGGCATAGATCTCCCTCACTCGCTCTGCCGTTCCAACTGGTACAGTGCTTTTGTTAACTATTATTCGCGGATTTGTTATGTTATATTCATTTAACAATGAGGCAATTCTGTTCGACACAGAGAGTACAGCATCGAGATCGGCCTCGCCATCCTTTCCCGGCGGCGTTGGCAGACATAGCATAAGGATATCGCAATCCCGAACAGCATCTTCCAGATCCAATGAAAACACAATGCGTTCTTCGCGGAGATTTCTTTCAAGCAGCTTATCCAAGCCGGGCTCAAAAATCACAGTGTCGCCCATCCGCATCCTGGATATTTTTTCCGGATCAACGTCGATACACACTACGCTGTTGCCTACATCGGCAAGGCACGTTCCGGTCACCAGTCCAACGTAGCCGGTTCCAATGATTCCAATTCGGTATGACATATTCTATAAGAGAGTGAATGCGCGAAGTACAAAAATCAGGATGAGCAATATGGCAACCAAGATAGCCAGCTTTACAACACGTTTTAACAGCGACAGACCCAATATCACAACAAGAACCCATACAACAATCTTCAGGATTTGCGGCAGTGTACTATACCACATGGTTAGGTCATCTATCATAGTTTACCCTCTTACGAATTCCTGAACACAAATGTGATGGTACCTTCCATGTCGACGTTATCTGCCAAAGGATTGAAGCGCCATTGATACATGGCACGTATCGCCGCCTGATCAACAGCGGGATTGCCGCCCTTACGTGTAGGCGCTACCCAGCTTACTGATCCGTCGGGTCGAACACGAAATCGTAATTTCACTTCTGTGTTTAATGTTCCTGGTGGAAATAAAGGCAATGGTTTGTTAAGCACAATCCTATTCCCTCCTCCGCCCCAGTCGACGCCGTAACCAAGCCCCCTACCCTTGCCCATGCCAACCCATCCTGTGCCCGTCTCATCCACTGAGCCATCCTTCATTCCAATACTTTCATCAACAGCATCCGTCCCCGTAACGTTGGATTTATTCCTTCCAACATCCCGTACCGGAACCAGGTTTGCGGATTGTGTTGGATCGCTTCGATCAATGTTTGATTTCGACGTCAGAGCTCGCTGAGCATCCTGCAGCGGATTCGATGATTCAATTCCTCGCGTTGCTTTTCCTTCTTCCGTCAAATTCCCCTTACTACCACCGGTGCCGTCACCAGCACCAAAGGACAACGTCACTGTTGTTTCTCCCGGTAGACTAAAAGGTTCGGGCGGTGGAATCTTTGTTAACAATGATATAATTATGAATACTATCAGTATGCAAAGAGCAAAACCGAAACCTTTGAAGGCGTTCGGGCTCCATTGCAAACGCAACTGAAATGTTGGACTATCATTATACCTCTTCATCAATATGTGCTATCGGATCCGGGCAATCCACGGTTCTCGAAACCCAAGACGTATCGCTTCCGATTCCGCGCTCTCACGAGTTGCAAACTGACCGAACCGAACGCGATACCAGGATTGTCCCTTAATTTTTTGCTCTGTGATATACCCATTACTCACGTTCTTCTCCAGCAATGATTGCAGCCATTCGTCAGCATCGTCGCGCGAGGGAGATGAAAACACTTGTATTACATAGAGTGGATTACCCGACGTACTTGCAGTAGTTTTTATCGCAGGTTCTTTAGCAACATTGGCTGCTGGCTCTGTCCGTTTCGGCAGCGGCTCGGTATTCGGTGGCACGGTGGGCGTTGAATGTTCCGGCATGCTCTCATCCGGTTCTCGTTTCTTCATCACTGTCGGTCTTGGTTTTTCTATCTTTTCCACCGCTACGCTCGATGCCGCTTGCTCATGCTCGTCCACCGACGGTACATCTGCGCTGTCCACAGGCATTTGTGAAGGAGCTTGAACATCTTCATCATGTGTAGATGGAACAGTTACCGATGGAGTGTTATCCTTTGTAGTATAAAATGCTCGCTCCTCGGCAGTTGGCTGAGAAAGCCAATAAATGCCACCACCAATGAGTGCAATGAGTAGGACCAATGCAGAGGCAACTGCAAACCAGTACAACGTCGACTTACGTTTGGGAGGAGTCGGCGCATTTCTTGGTGGTTCCGGGAGGACTCTTCGAGGTCCTGCAAAACCTTCATTTTCGTTAGGATCGGGTTCAAAACCCGTGTTATCCCAGGTTGGATCGGTAGGTACCATGTTAAAACTTCCAGGTTAATCCAGCTTTTACAAACACACCACGTTCGAGATAGCCTTCCCATAACACAATTGTGGATCCGAACAGATTTTCGGCGCTTACGTTGATATTGACAAAGTCTTTGACGGCGTAGGTAGCAGCAAGCCTTACATCGACATAGCCCCCTAATAAAATCGAGTTGGCCAAATCGGCATACCGTCCGGAGTAATACACGATTGATGCAACAGTATGCAACCGTTGAGACCAGCTTCGATCGAATCCAAGAGACGACTCTACCGACGGGATATACGGAGTCTGACTCGCCCCTGCAACAGTCGAAGTGATGAAGTGAATATCACCTATCAGGGTGTTGGACGATGCAATAAGCCATCGGAATTCTGCACTAGTCCTTGCACTTGTTACGGTTCTGTATTCCGGCATGAACTCTCCACGCAAGGTTTTAACCCATACCGATTCACGATCTGAACGCCTGAGGGTAATTCCAATTGATGCCGACAACAACACAGACGGCTGATAAATCAGTGAAGCACCGACATCAAATACATCATATGGAATGTCGACCGCTGAACTATCTGAAACATAAGGATTCACTCGCAACAAATCAGTAAAAGATATCGGGCGAAGGCCGCTGTGAAACGACGAAGTAAGCGTAAGGTCTGAACTCATTTTCAAATTGGCGAGCGCTCGAACTTCAAAACCGATTCTGTCGGCGGAAGAAGTCGCAGATGCCCATTGAAAACCACTTTGAGCCCAAATGTTGAAGTCATCGGTGATGTACCTACCCGTGCCTGCGATAAACGTAAACGGATACGCTTTCGAGTCAAACGTCTGCAATCGAAGATCAAACATGGCTCCAATATCAAATGCCTTCCACCGATTTGTCGCAGAGACCCTGCCGATGATGAGATTGTCTGAAACAGATCGATTAGAAGTCGAAACTCCGCTCATGTTCCACGCTATACCTGCGTTGTAACTAACACCACTGTAGCGGCCTTCTGTTCCCACACTTGCTTTCAAAGCTGCAACGCTTCGGGAAGGTGCCGACGGATCCGAATACAGATTGTAACTCTTATTACTAAAACCAACATCAACTTCCGTTGTGCTCCCTCCAAAGAAGATAAACTTCTCGGGAGCTACATAAGAGCTCGATGCTCCAAGAGAGAACACTGAATAATCCGCATTGTTGACCCAACCATTACTTGCTTCAAAATCGCCATAAATATCGATCATGTAGCCAGCCTGCTTAAAGGAATATCCCGCAGAGAAACCAGGCGTTAGGTAATTGCCAACGTATGCGTCGATATAACCGGGCCAGTATGGTGCTGTGGATGAATATGTTGGCAGCGGGCGCGGCTGCAACGCCGGCAGTGGCAGCTTTTCAAGAGGGTTGATGCTATCAAGTTTTTCCGATTTCAATAAGGGAGGTTTGTTAGGCAGTTGCTTCACGCCTCCGGGAATATTCACCGATTCCTTGCCGGTAATGATAAATTCCGGTAGCTCAAGGGGCGCATTGGGCTGTGGAGTTTGTTGTTGGGCGCTGACGCATGGAGATACGAGGATAAATGCAACAAGCAAGAGAGAAACGACGGGGCAGATGGATGACGTGATTAATCTGGACCGGGATGCTATATAAGCCCGTGTTGGCCGTTGAACGTGAATGGGGCAGATCATGGGCGACGCCTTTCCAGGCGATTGAGCCGTGATATTGCTGTTTTTCCATAATCATCATCGGGTCTTAGCTCACGCACTACCAGGTAGGTGGACCGCGCATCGTCGAACCGTTCGAGTTGCTCGTAACAGTTGCCCAAACCGAGCAAGCTGAGCGTGTACCAGTCTTCGTAACCAGCATAATCTCTTCGGACGCGTTCAAAGGCTTCGGCAGCAGAAGTCCAGCTACCGTTGCGCTGATAGATGTCTCCAATATCGTACAGGGCATTTGCTACAATGAGAGGATTCGTTGAGCTCTGAGACAGGATGCTCAAATGGTATACTGCAGAATCGACATTTGGTAACTTTCTATAGTACATGGCAATCTGGTAACGCGACTGATCGCCATATTCTGTTCCGGCATACCGATTTGCCGTGATATTATACAACTCCAACGCCTTGAGTGAATCTCCCCGTGTCTTGGCCAACGTGGCACGCTCGAAGCCGGCTCGAGATGCACTAGATGTGTCATCGGCGTGCCGCTGCATCACCGCCGCATATAGCGAATCTGCCATAGTGGAATTGGCATGTCCATCGTAATACGTTGCAAGTTCCAGCAACGAAGTTGAAATAAGGGGGCTTTTAGGATGCTGCTTTTCAAGTTCCGTAAAGGATTGCGATGCGTTTACTACATCGTCCATATTCAGATATGTCTTCCCCAGGAGGTAGAGCACTTCATCGTTGCGTTTCGACGATGGATATTTATTGATGTATGCCTCGAGCTCGGCAACGGCATTGGGATAATTGCGGCCCGTATAAAAAATCTCGGCCTTTTTAAATGCAAATTCTTCGGCAACAACTGAGTTAGGATTGATGGAAATAAGAGAGTCGGCTATTTGCAACGCTTCGTCTGTTCGCCCCATTCCAATCAAAGCAATCTGCATGCTCTTTGCTGATTCCGCAGCAAGAGGATGTGCGGGGAAGCGAGCAATAACTGAGCGGTACGTGCTCAGTGCATCGTCTATGTTGCCAAGATTGTATTGTGCATCAGCAATCGTATACAAGGCTCTCACTGCCTGATCACCGTCCGGGTATGCGGCTAGTAGCTTGTTGAATTCAA
>JAGVJW010000303.1 GCA_020050895.1 bacterium
CGCTCTTCCGATCTTATGAAAATGGAGCTGCCTCTGTGATAGCTAGGGCACAGGTGTACTCCATAAAGTCGCAAGATGGCGCCATGCCTCTTGATGAAGTTGAAGCGGCCATCAGACCATCGGCATATTACTATCCACGAACGTCGGTGATTGCAGTTGAAAACACGCACAACCGACACGGCGGAACCGTACTGCCGATTGAATACCTCAGATCGGTACGCGAATTAGCTGTACATCATGGACTCGCATTTCACTGCGATGGAGCCAGAATATGGAACGCTTGCGCTTCTTCGGGGCTTACTCCACGCGATTATGGAGCGCTGTTCACATCAATGAGCGTGTGCATGTCGAAAGGTGCAGGCGCACCTGTTGGATCGTTAGTCCTTGGTGCCAAGCCGATGATTGATGAGGCACACCGTTGGAGAAAGATGCTGGGAGGGGGCATGCGGCAGGCAGGTATGCTGGCAGCGGGTGCACTATATGCACTCGATGTTATTGTTCCCAACATTCGTGAAGACCATGCAAAGGCTAAGATGTTTGCCGAAACAATTGAAACGGATCCAGGAATAATACTTGAACAATGGAGAGTTCAATCGAACATTGTGATGTTTGAAGTGAACTCGCCAGACAATCAAACGAAATCAACAACCGACTTTTTAAAGACCTGCGAAGAGAATGGACTGCGCATGGCGCAAATAAAACCGGGGATTCTCAGGGCAGTGTTTCACCATCAGATTAGTATAGGCGATACGAAAACGGCAGCCGAGATCGTCGTCGCATCTCTGAACAACAGCCATTAATTTTGCAAGCACCAAGGCAGACCATGAGTAGCGATAAAGAAGAAGCAACGATTGACCGAGGTCCGATTACAATTGAGGGCTTCGGAACGTTCAACCACAGACTCCACAGTAGGGTGCGGTCTTATGATGTGGACCGCCAAGGCATCGTCCATAATGCGATTTATTTGTATTGGCTGGAAGCTGCACGCATTGAATATTTCAGAGACCTTGGCGTGCCAATAGATCGGCAGTCCTTTGTTACGAAGCATCGGTTTGTTGTGGTAACCACGGAGATTGAATACATCCAGCCTGCACAGTTCGACGATCCCTATACCGTGTTTACACGAGTATCGTTTGTTAAAAACACTTCGTTTGGATTTGAACATGTAATCCAACATGAGAACGGAACCATTCTCGCTACAGCCAGAGCAGTTCTGGTCCACCTCAACCCTGCAACACAACAACCAGAGCGAATTACTGATTCGTATAGATCTTTAATAAAAGAGTTTGAAGGCGATTCCGTAAACTTCACCGACTCCTGATACCTGCCTAATACTCCATCGTGATATGCCCCTTGTACGTCACATACCTCGGAGCTATGGGATCGGACATTAAGACTTGTAACGAGCCCTTAATCAGCCTTTCCGAATAAATACCAAACCACGCTATCCTTAGCTGGCGTCCTGTATAGTCTGTATACCAACTGAAGGGAACAGCGTTTCCATCAACGTCAAAATATGTCCCGTCTACCCAACTGTATTTGTTAACGTAGTTTCTGTACTTATTGTCGCACGGAACGCGATTTGCAGAAAAACACAGGCGAGTTACAAACGGCGAATTGTTAATAGTAGGTTTGACTGAATCGGGAAGATTAAACACAAACCATGGTATGGTAATCTCGTATGGACGGACTCCTCGTTCAATCCAAATTGTGTTCAGCAGAGATGTATCAGTAACGATAGCTTCGTATGCACTGTCGCCAAAGTAATACAGGAACGACAACCGCTTCGGGTGCACTGCTCCATCAGTGTACGTTCGGGTGCGTTCTACGTCGAGGTCCAACGGAGAAGAGCATGCAACGGTAATGATTGCAAGCAAGACGGCTATAGCACCACTTCCCACGTTAGCGTATCGAGCCGATGTCGACGCTGAGGCCATAAGAGACACCCCACTTAGTTGATGTAAACGTATTACCTTGGAATTGATACAGCAATGCCGATCCATCGAGGCCGATCGTCATGCGCAGCGGACCAACAGGTTGGTACGATAGGCCAACTGTTCCTCGTCCTAATGGACCCTGTTCAAATACCATTCCAAGAGTAGCTTCGGCAAAAGGAGAAAGACCTGAGAGGAAAGAAAATTCAAATGGTGTTACGATGTACGTGCCCCCTATCCAAAAGAGAACAGGAGTTTGGACAATCCGTATTTGTCGGCTTTCTTCGTAACCCGTGAATTCCTGCCGGAATGATTCCTGACCCATCTCCACACCAAGCTGATGGTTCTCGGCAAGTGGGAAGAGAAGTGAAAATGCAGTGTTGGGTGCCATTGCGTCCTGAACCGATTGTGGTACAGGCTCTGCCTGCGACAAACCTGAAGCAAGTGTTCGGATGCGCAGTGCAACCATTGGTGAATACGAAGATGCTGAAAGTGGCTGAGGCCTGCGAACGGATTCCGACATTTCGGAAGCAATGGTTTCGCGGTGCAGCTGCGAGTCAAGTGCCTGCGGCAAGTTGGCACTTGGCGATTGGCGCACAAGATCGTTAGATGAAGGTTGTTCGCTCATCACAGATGTTGGTGAATCTGTTTGTTGCGGCTGAATTGGTGATGTTTTGTTGGTTGATTGAGCTGCCACAACACGAGTTATGACGCGTGTTGAATACACTGTGTCAACTTTTGCAACAACAGGATTCGGTTGTTGCTGATCTCGTTGCTTTTCCGAATAGCCAGAAACACCGCTGGTTTGCAACTCTCCTTGCGTATCCACCATGAACCATGCTATAGCTAAGCCGACAGCGATACCGAGAACACCAGAAAGCAATCGGTTAAGCAGAATATTGGGACTGCGCGTTGCGGTGGCCAAAGCGCCAGCACCTGCTCCGGTGCCCAAGGCACTGCCAAGGCCAACAGCGGAGAGGAGACTCGATTCTACCTGTGCAGATGGCGCAATGATATCGCGATGCACGGCAGCTCTGATGTTAAGAACATCCTTCATTTCTATGCGCAACTCCGGCGAAGATGAGAGTTCGTCGAACAGTCGCTGTTCTTCAGAAACATCAAGTTCACCATCGAGAAAAGCATATAATGCTTCACTCGATTCGGGCGGTGTGAAATTCATTTGTGACATATTATCAAGCCCTGTGATTTAAATCTTCGAGATAGGGAGCAAGAATGTCGCGGAGTCTTTTCTTCGCTCGGAAGATTCTAACTTTCACAACATCTAAAGACTGACCAATAATCTCAGCGATCTCGTTGTACGTTAATCCGTTGTATTCGCGAAGCACGAACGCTTCACGATAATCTTCGGGTAATAACTCGAGTGCTGTCTGGATCAACTGAAGTAACTCCTTTTGTTCATACGGAATGTCGCGCACCGTCAGGTGGAAGTCTTCGACCGGAACGTACTGACGTCTTGCTCTAGCGCGGTGTGACAAACACAGGTTTCGTGCAATCGTCATCAGGTATGCTGGGAAGTTCTCAATCTGTCTTCCCTGCTTGCCTGCTTCGAACAGCTTTACAAATGTTTCCTGAAGTAAGTCCTCGGCAGTATGATTGTCGCCCGTGATTTTGCGGCAATAGGTGTAAATTCTTTGCGAATACCGCCGATATAGTAACGTCAAAGCTTGCTGCGCTGTAACATCGGCACTAGCGAATTTCGCATACAGCTCTAAATCCGGCGTCTCATCAACGTCAGTCTTTCGCAACTGCATGGTTCCTACCGCCATAACGGTTCCTAAGTGCGTTCGCGTGCATAGACTATCTGTGCTAACTGGTGTTACAACCTGCAACCTAATGATAAACCTTAATTTGGATGGATGGTAACACTCCGCCGAAGGGCTGTAGCTTTAATCATGATTCGGGCTGATGCAGAGCACTGGGCCGACGCAGCTTATCGCGATAAAACTTATCGTGCAGTCGACTTAGGTGTTGGGGGTATTGGAATCTTTGCAGGCGGCCTGGAAGAGACGGCTGAAATGATTGCCGCTCTCCAGAAACGATCGGGCAATCGGTTGTTAATAGGAGCTGACTTTGAACATGGTCTATCAATGCGTTTGGAAGGGGGCATTGCATTCCCGCGGGCAATGGCTCTTGGGCGACTCGACAGCTCCGTAACAGAGTCTGTAGCTGCAGCGATAGCTGAGGAAGCCAGAGCTATCGGTGTTCACTGGAATTGGGCGCCATGTGCCGATATCAACAGTAATCCCGGCAATCCCATCATCAACACTCGTTCATTTGGTGAAGATCCGAAAACGGTAGCGGACCATGCCGTTGCCTACGTCCAAGGGTGCCAACGAAATGGCGTTATGGCCTGTGCAAAGCATGCGCCGGGGCATGGCGATACTTCCGTCGATAGTCATCTAGACCTTCCACGCATTGATGTTGCCAGCGATGTACTTTC
>JAGVJW010000281.1 GCA_020050895.1 bacterium
GCTCAATGATCTGACAAAGAATTGATTTGCTGAGATCAGTCGGGTTACGGCCGGCAACACCTGGTACCTGTACGAATTCATCACGCATGATGCTCTGCGAATCGGCGTGCCCATGTTCGCGTTTTATTCGTTCAGCATCAACATTGCGGATACCAAGAACTGCAACAATATCATCTGTTACTTTCTGCCCGGCAACCGAAACGATCGATGTGAACCGAAGTATGTTTCCGCGGAAGACGGCAACATCTGTTGTGCCTCCGCCGATGTCGATGAGTGCAACACCGACTTCTTTTTCCGCATCGTCAAGTACAGCATATGCACTTGCAAGGGATTGCAAGACAACTGCATCTATGTGAAGTCCTGCACGCTCTGCGCAACGGAAGATGTTGTCGACGGCAGTAACGGAAGCGGTGACAACCAATGCATTCGCCTCCAGACGTTTTCCGTTCATCCCAAGAGGATCGGATATTCCGTCCTGACCGTCAATTACATAGTCCTGAGGTATTACGTGCAGAATGCGTCTGTCTGGTGTTATCCGAACCTGACGTAATTCATGATGCAGCCGATTGATGTCGGTCTGTGTTATTTCTGTCGACGAGATGGTAACAATTGCACGTGTGGAAAATGCCGCAACGTGATCGCCCGAAACACCGATCACAACACGTCCGATTGTAAACCCCGACTGTTGTTCCGCTTTGTCTATCGCTATCCGTATTGCCTCTGCAGTTTTGCCGATGTTGGTCACAACACCGCGCTTCAGTCCATCGCAATCCGACAAGCCAGCGCCCACAATATCGAGTCTACCAGTTATTGCATCAGTGGATGCAACAACTGAGCACACCTTTGTGGTACCAATGTCGAGTCCAACATGAATCGAAGAACCGTTCATGAATTACGCTGCAACCGTTGATGTACCTGAACGAACAACAATGTGGTGCTTCCATCGCAAGTCGATTTCCGTTGCACTCTGGGCAAGACGCGAAGATGACGTTCTGCTCCAAAACACATTCATATCGGCAAAGGCATCTGAAACGCGCTCGATGTCGTGCCTGCCGAGCCGCCATCGCAACCTGTCTGTAAGCACAACAACAGAACCATCACCATCGATAACAACTTCGGAGATCGACTGAAACAAATCCGCCTGAAGCGTCGACTCTGCACAATTCAAAATCTGAACCGCGCGCCTGACCGTTGTATTCGTCAAATTGTTCGTACACCTCAGCAGCGGAATGTTGAATGCACGAACGGCATGCGTTGGTGGAAGTAGTATCCCCTCTGCATCAACCAACCGCAATGAACCATTGGCCTGGACAACGTAGGCCACAGGAATCCGCTCAAGTACATCGACTGTAATGTTGCGAATCCCGGAAAAATGCACAGTTGCTTTTTTTACAAAGGGAATTTGCTCCACCTTCATGCGAACATCAGCAAGCTCAACAATGGATCGTGGCTTGCTCAGACAGCGGTTAGCTATTGCCTGCACCTGAAGTGCACTCAGATTCGTAGCTCCTGCAATCTCGATTTGCTCAATTGTCTGCCGTTCATGCCAGTGAGTGGCAAAGAGGGCGAGAAAAACGACAATGAGCAGCGAGATAGCAATCCCCGATGAGCGACGATTTTCCTCGGGTATCAATACCCTGCCTCTGACTTGCTGCCTCACCTTATAGCCTTCATTTGTGGAAAACTGGGATGAGTAATTCACACTATGTGGAAAACCCTGATCCTGCCTCCCTTCCCCCCGACTCCGAGTCTCGAAGTCAGTAATTGATATCCCTGCCTATGGCAATGGCTTACAACTAAAACAAAGGTAGTTTCTTAAGAACCATAATGCAAGTATAAATGCGTAAAACATGTGCCCAAAATGAATTGTTTATCCACAGGAAGGGGAAAAGTATTGATAACTGAGGCGATGGTTCCTGGCTAACTCAGGGATCTTGTCCTGCCGCCATCCACAAGAATACTTGTTCCTGTGATGTACGAAGCGTCTCTCGACGCCAGAAATAACGCTGCATTGGCTATCTCAGAAGGGTCGGCAAATCGACCGACAGGAATTAATTTTATCATTTTATTTCGAATATCTTCCTCAGTTACTCCGCTATCCTTGCTCTGGCGGGCAATGATGGCTTCTAACCGGTCCGTTCGCGTAGCCCCTGGCAAAATGTTATTTACGGTTATCCCAAACGGTGCTAGTTCCGTAGCCAACGTCTTTGACCAACTTGCCATTGCCCCCCTCACGATGTTGCTCACACCAAGACCCTCAATCGGTTGCTTAACGGATGTGGAAATAATGTTAATGAATCTGCCAAACCTCTCCACTTTCATGAATGGTGACAGTAATTGCATCAACTCATGGCTAACAAGTATATGATCGTGAAAAGCTTGGTTAAGTCCATCCGATGTACTGTCCACTAAGTCAGCAGCATTGGGTCCCGCAGTGTTGTTCACAACAATGTGGAAACCATCTCGGTTATCCACAAGTTTTTCCACTTGCTGTAAAACGTCGGTACTGCGAATATCAGCTGCCAGAATGTCGTGGCGCTGGCCCTGCCGCACCACTAGCGAATCTCGCACCTGCTTCAACAGATTTTCCGAGCGCGCCAATAGCGTCACGGAAGCTCCGTTTTCAGCAAAGGCAACCGCTATTGCCCTACCTATGCCTTTCGATGCACCAGCAACTAGTGCTCGTAATCCTGAGAGGTCTGTTGTCATCTATGTATGGTTGTGAGTTGGCAGTCGGTAGTTTCCGATGAGATGCGATTCGTAATTTTCACGAAACTATTCATGAATTGGGGAAGATCATGGCTGTTGCATCGCCGTTTAATTTTCGAAGGTGGATCGACGAACACCAGCATCTACTAAAACCGCCCGTAGGGAATGCCAAGGTTTTCGAGGACGGTGACTTCATCATCATGGTTGTGGGTGGACCCAATGCACGCAAGGATTACCACTACAACGAAGGCGAAGAATTTTTCTATCAGTTGAAAGGCGATATCACGGTAAAAATTATTGATGAAGGCAAACCCCGTGATATCGTCATCAAGGAAGGCGATATTTTTTTATTGCCTCCTCTAACACCGCACTCGCCGCGTAGGCCGGCAAATACCATTGGCCTTGTAATTGAACGGACGCGTGAAACCGAAGAGCTTGATGCGTTTATGTGGTATTGTGAAAACTGCGGCAATAAACTGTATGAAGAATTTCTGCCCCTTACCGACATCGTTACTCAGTTGCCTCCAATCTTCGAGCGGTTCTGGAACGATACGTCTAAGCGAACTTGTAACGTGTGTGGTACCGTGCTGATGCCTCCAGAGAAGGCCTGACATGCTCAAGATTGATTGTCACGCCCACATAGTACCCGAAACCTGGCCGTCGCTAAAAGATAAATATGGTTATGGAGGGTTTATCCGGCTGGAGCACCACACGCCAGGTAAGGCGCGTATGATGCGCGACGATGGTACATTCTTTCGGGAGATCGAAAAAAACTGTTGGGATCCAAATGCAGTGCTTACCGATATGGACTCCAATAGCGTTGATGCAATGGTCTTGTGTACTGTTCCCGTTTTGTTTTCATACTGGGCACAACCCAACGATGCACTCGATTGGAGCCGATTTCTGAACGATCACCTTGCGGGGATCGTACGTGAACATCCAACAAGATTTATCGGACTTGGCACTGTACCTCTGCAGAATGTGGACTTCGCCATTAAGGAAATGCAGCGTTGCAAAAGCGAGCTCGGCTTTCGCGGAATTGAAATTGGGTCTAACGTAAACGCAAAGAATCTCGACGACAAAATATTCTTCCCGTTTTGGGAGGCCGCTCAAGACATGGAGATGGGCGTATTTGTTCACCCATGGGAAATGATGGGTGCTGAGCGCACCTCACAGTACTTCCTTCAGTGGCTTGTGGGCATGCCCGCAGAAACAACACTTGCCGTTACTTCCATGATCTTCGGCGGCGTCTTTGATGCCTTCCCATCTCTGAAGGTAATGTTTGCTCATGCAGGGGGCTCGTTTCCGTATACGTTAGGCAGGATATCGCATGGATACCATGCTCGTCCGGATTTGTGCAACGTTCATCACGTGAAGGATCCAGTTGAATATATCGGACGCTTCTGGGTTGATTCGATTACCCATAATGCCGATGCACTGCGTTTCCTCATTTCTCTAATGGGAGAAAACAGAATAGCCTATGGCACCGATTATCCGTTCCCGCTTGGAGATCTCGAGCACGGAAAGTTTATCGAAGAGATGGACGATGTTTCGCCTGAATCGAAGCAGAAAATTTTTGAGTCGAGCGTTTTGGAATTCCTCGGGCTAAACGGCAACGATTTTGTTCGCGCCCAACCATGGAATGCCGAGGATATTACCCGCACTGTTGATTAGGTCAGCCAAAATGTCTGCCCCTTACCTTATTTTACAGTTCTGATAGCAACATTATCCAGCAGAACGAGTCTACGGAGGGCTCGCATAATGGTATTGCAGCGGTCTTGAAAACCGCCGGGCGCAAGCCTGTGGGGGTTCGACTCCCTCGCCCTCCGCGCGTCAACACAATCTCTAACAACTCTGTTTTTAACAATTCAATCTTTTTCAAATCAAGGAGTGTCATGAAATATTTTGTTTTCCTGGCTGGCATCGTCTCTGCAGCATTGATTGGTTGTTCTAGCGAATCAACAACAACAACAAACCCCACACCTACAAATTATTTACCGTCTTCAGAGGGTACCTATTATATCTACGAAAACTCGGAACTCGAAAAGGGTAGTTCGGGCGGTGATAGCGTTGCTGCTGTTAGTTCAGACAGTACATGGGTTGAAGGTACGGAGCAAAAAACCGACGTGAATGGCGTAACGAAGACGGCTGTAAAATATGCCATAAAAGTGGAAGACTCAACGGAGATTGAGTACCAGTACATGGCACAAGATGGTGGCAAGCTCTATCGATTGGTTGACTTATCCTTTGATATTGACTCGGAAAATACTGTGAATCTTGGTTCTGGGTGGATGCTCGTTTATGATCAGTCAAACCCTACCTGGACTGCCTACGAGGATTCTGTCTCAGACGTCAGTATTGTTGTTGGGGGATTTCCGTTAACAGTGACTTTGAAGATCAAGGTTACTGGCGCTACTGCAGGCACAGAGAACATTGCGGTCAATGGACAGACGATTGCCACCGCTCACTCCATTCTAACCGTCGGCGTTACTATGTATGTGCCGGTACTTGGAAACTTACCTGTTAACATTTCCATTCACCAATGGTTGGGTGCCAATATTGGGCTAGTTAAATTATATCAGCAGCCGAGTTCAAATCCCAATCCATTCGGCGAACCAGTTGTAATCAGTGGTTCTTCATCGGTTCTCCAGCGCTATTCTATCAAATAGCCGCAGCAATTAAACTGTTTCAACAGTAACTTCTGTACGATAGTGTTTTAAAGAAGTCCTCAACCGAGGACTTCTTTTTTATGTAACTAGGTGTACATGAATACGCTCTCATTCACGTACCCTGATGTGGAGGAGAAATTGTTGCAATTATCTGATCGAGAAGAAAAATTTCTTGGCTTACTAAGGCCAGTCTACTCCTCAGCAGAACGGTACACTATTTCCCTTGCTGAAAACAGAGAAGAAGCCCGCGACATCCTACAAGATGCATTGGTTATTCTGTGGCAAAAATTCGATGACTTGCGCGACATTTCCGCGTTTAAAAGCTACTTGTTCACTGTTATTACTAATCTTGGTCGGCATTATCATAAACGATACAATCGGTTTAGTCGCCTGGAAGAAGGCGTAGCCGACGAAATTGAGTCTACAAGCCCCCTGCCTGACAGAACAACCGAAGCTGCAATTGTTAAAGATGCGCTGCTAAAAATTCCGCAGCGAAGCAGAGAAGCCCTTGTCTTGTATGAGCTACATGATTTCAGCATAGAAGAGATCAGCAAAATTCAAAACAGTTCTATATCTGCTGTTAAGGTACGATTGATGCGAGCTCGAAGATTGCTGGCATCACATCTGCACATTTCACCTGTTACACAACTTATTCCGGAGTCCAGGTAATCATGTCATCATTTCAATCAATCAACGATGCACTGAAGACGTTGAGTCGAGAAGATGATTCTGCTCCGCTCCTTTCAGAAGAAGAAATTCTGACTGCGCTGCGAACGAATACGGTTAGCATCAAACGCCCCAATAATGTTCTGAAATACTCAATTCTTTCAATTTCTCTTGCTGCCGCTATGGTGGTAACAGTGCTCTTTTTGCCCCAGCAACAAGACACACACTCCCAACAGCCAACTGCCGATGTTAAACATATTATGAATCCTGATTCAAGGTCAGCTTCTTCGGATGAAATGCCAACACCTATGTCAGCTGAAGACCAAATGTTGGATAATGGCACGCCTCAACTTCAGCCAATTTTAAAGGCGCTTCCTCTTTCAGCAAGCGAGCTTTCTCAATTAGGCTTAGACCATCATACAACGCATTTAACGTACACAGACCAGGGTTTCAGAATAACAATCAACACTAACGGGATTTCGGTAAGGGGCTCGCACAACGCCGATGCCACATTTGTGCCTAAGCACGTTACACTGTATCGTCACAATAAGATTTTTGCCACGTGGTTTGATGCACGATTACGGACTGACGTTGATAGACTCGTAGCAGTTCGAGTACAACTTGTTGATGCGAATAATACTCTGTTCCCATCGGCCGACGTTGTGCTGTGGTACGAACCAACACCAGAATTTATCGATGCTCTCCCAGTTAGTCTTCGGAAGGGTTTGCTCAATGAGCTTGGTTCCGCGTCCTCTGCGGATTACACACTTCTTCATGTGCAGAGCGCAGTAATCTCAGAGGGCAGGATATTTCCTAACCCAGCAAATCAGTCTACCGCCACTGTGTCGTTCAAGCTCGCAAAAGATGGCATTACGTCAGCCGTACTTTACGATGCTCTCGGTAACAAGGTAGTTGATCTCTGGACATCGGTGCATCAATCATCAGGAAATGTTGAAATGCCGTTAGCGCATCTCGATATGTACGCAAACGGAATGTACCACGTTGTCATCGAGGTCGAAGGAATTCCCGGTCAGGTTGTTCATCGTCTGCTTATTGAGCGTTAATCAGGAGTATTACAATGCCATTAATTCTGTTTGTCATGGTTGCTTTCGGATTCTTATTCACAAAAGCAACTTCTCCAACGCAGGCTCAACAGCCCATTAAGCAACAGCCCACGCGTTTCCCGGGTGTCTTTGTACAGGACTCTACAGGGCAGCCCAAGCCCCTTCACATTCAGTCGTTGTCCGTCGACGTCCAGGTGCGGGGAACGCTGGCAACAACAACAATGGAGATGAAGGTTTATAATCCACACAATCGCATTCTTGAGGGTGAGTTCTCCTTCCCGATATCCGATGGGCAATTGGTTTCGCGCTTTGCGTTAGATATCAATGGTCGGTTACGAAATGCAGTAGTTGTTGACAAGTCGAAGGGCCGCGAGACATTTGAGGAAGTTATCCGGACCAAAATTGATCCGGCATTGTTAGAGATGACTCGCGACAACTCCTTCCGTGCACGCGTCTATCCTATTGGTGCAATGAGCACACGCCGGATTGTAATCGCGTTCGAGCAGCAGCTTACGAGAACTGACAACGGTTTTGGTTATGCAATTCCATTTGCGTTCCCCGAAAAAGTAGATTCATTTACATTTCATGCCGACGTTGCCGCCTTTGGGTCTCGCCCATCCCTTGCAGGCGACGGCCATGATACAATCCATTTTTCGCACAGGGGCAGAACATTCGTTGCCGACATGAGTGAGCAGAATATTCTTCTCGACAAGCCATTCATGTTGTCTGTACCAGTGGTATTTAAAAACCATGTTGTATCTGTTAACACCCTCGACAATGAAACCTATTTCGGTCTCTTTCTAATGCTTGATCCGAAATCGCAGCCTGCTACATTACCCAATAAACTCACGCTGGTGTGGGATGCCTCGTTGTCGGGATTAAAACGAAACCATGACAAGGAACAAGAATTCCTTGCAGCAATGTTTCATCGCATTCAAAATGTCAGCGTTGATTTTATTGCATTTGCGAATGCAGTTGTTGATCAGAAATCATTCGTTGTGAAAAACGGCGACTGGTCGGCAATAAAGCGAATGATTAAATCAATGATTTACGATGGAGGAACACAACTGGGTATTGCACCATTACGCCAGGATGAATCCGACCTTGTTCTCCTGATGAGCGATGGTATATCGACCTTTGGCGAGCATAGGCCGGCACACGGTTCAAGTCCTGTATTCACAGTATCGAGTGGTATTCAGGCAGATCACGACGTCTTGCGCTTCATCGCACATGAAAGCAATGGAAAATATCTTGATTTAACATCCCGAAGTATTGATGACGCCGTACATGCAATGTTTGAAGATCACCTCGCCATTCGTTCAGTGAAGGTTTTGGATGGTACAATTGAAGATGTGCGCCCTTCAGGTACAATCGAAGTGCAAGAAGTAACAACGCTTACAGGAAGGCTGAGAAGTCCTTCAGCAACCATCGAAATTCTTACCTCGATTGGAGAAACAATTGTCGGTAAGGAGATTATTTCCATTAACGTAAATGAAAACAACGACAGCGGATCTGCGATGGCTCGGTTATGGGCACAACACGAACTGCATAGGCTTAATGGGAATCGGCAAGAAAACGCCGAGGCGATAAGAAATCTTGGAATGAAATTTGGGATCGTTACGCCGGGAACATCGCTAATTGTTCTCGATAGGTTGCAGGATTACGTCCGTTTCGACATTGAGCCCCCTTCATCAGAACCTGATCTTGTACAGCCA
>JAGVJW010000282.1 GCA_020050895.1 bacterium
ATACCGAATTGTCGCCAACGCGTTCAGCTCGTCTCTATCATCATTGTTAAGATCACTTGGTGTATCATATCGCAGCAGCCACCACGTCCACTCTGCAGTTATCGTATCGCGTTCGGCGGGTTTCCATAATGCGCGGGCAAATAGCTTTAAGCGCGATGTTGTGTTATCTCGCTGAGATTCCTGCAACCGTATTGCATTCATTTCTGTCTCGCCGATCGAATACACCGGAGCCACGGTATTCGATTCGGTTCGAACGAATATCGAGCCCCCTCCCATCAAATTCATATGTTTAAGCTGAAGTGAAAGCCTTCCTTCGATATCAACAACAAGTTCGCCAAGTGTACGGCTGACTGCAGTTATCGGAACGTCGCCGATGGCTTGTCCATAGGACCGTTGAATGGAATTGGCCTGCAGCATTGCATCAGACCCGAACGAGAAGAACTTGTTGATTTTATAATCAAGATTAAAATTAGATCCTATTCTGTCTTCATTTCTATTCTCGATGGCTAACGGCGCTATTAATCCAGAAATTGTTGTGTAATACTGCCTCCCCAGGGACGAAGCGCCTGCGCCAACAGAGAGGAGCGATCCTTCCGCCGTGCTGCGTTCAACGTCGATTCTCACATCAACATCGGTGTTTGTTCTACCGGCATCCAGTTTGTGCCATCCCCCCAAGCCCCTGGCATTTATGTACCAATCATCGAGATTCAAATTGTTAATAGTTGCCACGCCGCCGGCGAGAGGCCCCGTTGCCTCCACGCCAAGCTGTGTTGTGGCCTCAGCTCCGGCAAATGCTTCTACCTGCCACGTTCTGGCGTTAGGTTTCGCATCGGAGAGTTCGCTAACCCTGACACCGAGGGCACCCGACCCCCTTCTTAGCGAGGAAAGGCCAACAGATCGGGAGTCCTGGGACACAATCCAAGCGCCCCTTGCAATCCCCGACATTAGGTAGCCGCTGGTACCTGGGCCAAGGGGCAGGTCTAGCGAAAGCTGTGCAGTTTCGTCGTCCCGGACGGCCATGGTCTGGGTTCGGAAAATGGTACCAGAATAGGCATTTGTGAAGCGTACCCAACCCGTAACTCCGGGGTAACTCGGTGCTATGAAAGGGGCTTGCACGTCGGCGTTTCCGGTAAACCTAAATGTGCTCGCCAATTTGTCGACGCCGTAGTAGAGTCCGCCGCCTGGAACAATCTCCGGAGGTTCCAATAATGGAAGAATATCTTGTGCTGTAACAAAATGAGGAAAAATGAGGGCCATAATCGTCGTCATACCAGCTGAAACAGCATAGTGAGAATGATTTCCCATGATTCCTGACTTAAACATTAAATTTTTTCCATGTAACTTTTACCTATTGATTTGATTTGCAACTCCTCTTATAATTGCAGTAGAAGCCAGGAGGGGCGATCCTACTTCTTTCACTACCACAGGATTTGGTGAATGGCCATATCTGCGCCTAGGACAATTCTGCTCATAGACGGGAATGATGAACGCCGCAATGAGACTGCGAAGAGGTTACTCGACAGCAGGCTATCTGTATTAGTGGCACCCGATCTGGCCGCTTCACAGGCGCTTGTGCGGCACCACAGACCATCGTGCATACTTCTCGATGCAGCATTTCTTCGATATGAAGACCTTCGAGAAAAATTATACATACATGGTCTCAACGTCGATACTCCTTTTGTAGTTCTTGCAGACGATTCCGAGCCTCTTACCAGTACCAGCGTACCCTATGGCGTAATCTCGCGCCCGCTTACCGAGGCAGGCATTCATTCATTACTGGCCTTACAGGGTTTGCCTGTCCTGGGCGAAACACCGCCCGTCATCCAGCCAGTAAGCACACAGCCTTCGCTGTTGTACGCTTTACCACACGAATATCGCACTCCGCTCACGGATATTATCGGACAGGCCTCGTACTTGCATGGACATGCACGCGACACAAAGCCGGAGGAGATCCGTGAAGTTAGCGCTGAAATTTTATCCGCTGCGCGAAGACTATTACGCGTCACCGACAACTTTTTGATGTACGCTCAGATCGAAACGCTTTCGGAAAGCCCGCTTCACGTAGAGCGAATGCGACAGTGTACAACTACCGAGCCGGCATCTATTATTTACGACACCGTTATTCAGCGATCGCTTGCGCACCAGCGCCAGTCCGATATTTCGATGGCGCTCGACATCGAAGGTATAGCCGTTGCAATGATGGAGCAGCATCTAGACAAGGTAGCTTCTGAGCTCATCGACAACGCATTGTATTTCTCGCGTCCGGGAACGCCCGTAAGCATTTCTGCCACACCTACAGACAGGGAAATTATTTTCAGCATTCGCGATCACGGTGTTGGCATGCAGGAGCAGGAGCTCCTCCAAATTGGTGCCTACCGCCAGTTCCGAAGGAAGACGCAGGAGCAGCAGGGTATCGGTCTTGGACTCGTGATTGCCAAACGTCTCATAGAGTTGCACGGCGGAACGTTTACCATCTCTTCCGCTCTGGGCCTCGGCACAAGCATCACATTCAGTATCCCCCGCGCTGCATAGGCTCAACACATCGCATGGTGAGATGCTCATCCCTTACAGATAGACATCACACCTGTTCCAGGCGAGCATAGCTAAGCATCAGTTGCTTCCTTTGTCCGTTGCTGAATTCAACCATAGCCTTTGCCGACGAACCGAAGCCACTAACGTCGATAACCACACCAACACCAAACATTGGATGTTTGACGCGTTGTCCAATCTTTACAGATTGTTGAACGCTCATCTGTGAATAGTCTTCCTTTACAGGCATCTGGGAGTACGTTTCAGCGGTACGCCTAAGTTTTGCTGACACGGCAACAGACCTGCCGGACGGAGCAAGTGTATTCTGGTCGAGCTCTGATAAAAATGTTGATGGTCTGGAAAATGATAATTCGCCAAAACGGTACCGGCGCTCAGCATACGACAGGACCAGCTCTTCGCGTGCCCTAGTAATGCCAACATAAAACAAGCGCCGCTCTTCTTCCTGCTCTCCCGGATCCGATTCCGCCTTTGCAAGAGGAAACAATCCCTGTTCCAAACCTGCAATAACAACAAGTGGAAATTCCAGTCCCTTGGAAGCATGCATCGTCATCAATGCAATTCGGTTTGATCCGAGCTGCGGATCGTCTTGCTCACTCACGAGCGCCACGGTTTCGAGGTACGATGCAAGAGTGAGATTCTCTTCTATTTCCTGCTGTTCAAGTATGTGGTCGAGAATACGCTCGATATTATTCCACTTATCAAGGGATTCCTCTGTGTCTTGCTGTTTATACATGGCTGGCAAGCCAGTCGATTCGATATACTGCTGTGCCAGCGTGGCTGGTGGCAAATCATTGAGCACTTCGCGGTGACGTTCAACCAGCTCCACAAAATTGTGCGCAGCAGTCACAACACGCTGCTGTATCAGTGGAACCACGCTTGCATCAGCCATTACATCAAAGAGCGTTGTAGAATTATTAGCTGCATACTCTTGCATTCGGTTAAGTGAGGTTTGACCGATGCCTCTGGCTGGCTCATTTACAATTCGTAGGAGGCTCTCGGCGTCGGCCGGATTTACGAGCAAACGCAAATATGCTAGTGAGTCTTTCACTTCCTTGCGTTTGTAAAAGCTAACACCGCTTACGATATAGTATGGAAGATTGGCTCTTCGCAGGGCATCTTCAAGCGCTTGCGACTGGGCATTAGTGCGATAAAGGATGGCAGCATCGCTAAAGCGGTAAAGATTTTTTTCAATGCGATGCTTAATAGTTCTTACAATCGACTCAGATCGGAAG
>JAGVJW010000131.1 GCA_020050895.1 bacterium
CGACACCACTGCTGAGAACATTGCGGTCTTTCTGCTTCGGCGTATCGTTGATGTTCTCTCTAAACACGAAGCATTAACAAATATTAGAATCCGGGTTTACGAGACTGAAAAGACCTTCGCCGAGGTTTCGAGTGAACTATCACGCTGATCTGAACACACACATACACTCCTGATTAACACAATGGTTCGCGTTCGTTTCGCCCCCTCACCAACAGGCTTTCTACATATCGGCAGCCTGCGGACAGCGCTGTATAATTCTCTGTTTGCTAAGGGGCATTCCGGCGTTTGTGTTCTTCGCATCGAAGACACAGACAGAACGAGATTCGTACCAGGTGCCATGGAAGAGCAAATCGAATCGTTGCGTTGGGCAGGCATTGAATTCGATGAAGGACCACACATAGGCGGTCAGTACGGTCCCTATGTTCAAAGCGAGCGCTTCGATATCTACGCTCAGTACGGCATGCAGCTCATTGAAAACGGTAGTGCCTATTACGCGTTCGACACTGCCGAAGAACTCGACGCTATGCGGCAAAGACAACAGGCAGCTGGCATTGCGCCTAAATATGACCGGTCGTCGATGCGTAATCAATACACATTGGGTGAACACGAAACGCAACGTCTGCTTGGAGAGCATGCCGAACATGTAATTCGACTCAAGGTTCCGCTGCACTCAGACATTAGGTTTCATGATGCTGTCCGCGGTGAAGTAATCGTCCACGGCAGAGAAATCGACGATCAGATACTTTTAAAGAGCGACGGATTTCCAACCTATCATTTAGCAAATGTCGTCGACGATCACTTAATGGAAATCTCCCACGTTATTCGCGCCGAGGAATGGCTTCCATCCACACCAAAACACATTCTGTTGTATGAAGCATTTGGTTGGGAACTGCCCGTATTTGCTCATGTACCATTGCTATTAAACGCAGACCGTTCAAAGATGAGCAAGCGGCATGGTGATGTAATGGTTAAAGACTTTATTGCACGCGGATACTTTCCCGACGCTCTCGTTAACTATGTGGCGCTGTGCGGATGGAATCCTGGCACAGAGCAAGAAGTGTTCTCGCGCAACGCACTGGAGACAATGTTTTCGCTTGAGCGAGTAAGTAAGGCTGGAGCCATATTCGATTACAAAAAACTCGACTGGATGAATACCGAGTATCTGAAAGCAACTCCATTAGATGTGCTTGCCGATAATCTGGTACCCATGCTGGTAGAACGTAAATACGAATTCACAACTGCTGAATTTGTGAAGAATGTGATTGGTCTGTTGCGCGAGCGTGTAACGTTCTTGAGCGAGATAGTTGAATTCGGTGATTATTTCTTTTCTGATTCGTTAAATCCTCTCGACGCTGAGACCGAGTCTCAGTTAATAAACAACACACAACTCAAACAAGCGCTGCAAGTATTTCGTGATGATTTTTCGGAAACAGTATTGGCATCGCATGAAGCCTTTACTGCACATGTTCAGGCCGCTGCCAAAGCATCTGAACTGAAGATGGGTGCCTTCCTGAAGCCATTGCGTCAGATTATTACACATCGCAACGTTGGAGCAGAATTATTCGACACAATGCATTTGCTTGGCATGAACCGATGTATCGCAAGAATCAACACATTTCTTTCATAATCTCCACGCTTTTTTGCTGTGCAGCTATTTCCTGTGGGACGCCGCGTCCAATATCAGTTGCACCTTGTATAAAGCCGACACAAATTAATTTGATGATCCGGTGGGGTAACGGATCGGACACCACGTCGGAAATTCATTGGTACGAGCTCAATACCAAGGGTGAACTTTTTCAGGGGGCTGTATCAGCCGCTGGCGATACTACAATGGATTATTTGTTGCCCGTAGATCAACAGAAATACTGCACACTGGCCGCGAATCTCAATATTGCGTTCCTAAAAACGCAAGCTTTACATTCTCCCGGGAAACTATATCGGTTCATCGAATACTCCAATCCTACGTCAAGTGTATATTTACGAGCTGTGTGGAATCCGGAATTACAAACTTTTCAAAGCCGCGACATGAGGTTCCAGTATGATTCGTTGATGCAACTGGTATCCGACTAACAATTGAAAACATGAAGATTCTCATCGTAGACGATAACAAGGATTTTTGCGGCACCATCGCAGATGTTGTGATAAGTCAGGGCTGGCTGCCTTTGGCAAGCCATCGGCCCGAAGATGCGCTTGAAATTCTTGAAGCAATGTCGGGTGAAATCGGACTAATGCTGCTCGACATTGAATTTGGCAGCGAATCGAACCTCACTGGATTAGATGTTTTAGAACATTCCATCCGCCACTACCCAATGATTCCGGTGATAATGATCAGCGGGAAGGGCACCATCGAAACTGCTGTTCGCGCAACAAAGCTGGGTGCCATAAATTTCATCGACAAATCAACATTAACAAACGAGCGCTTGATTGGTGTTCTTACAAGTGCTCTAGAGCGTGTAGCTGCAGATCGGTCGAATGAAGAATTGAGAAAGGTGATTGAGCCGCAGGGAATTATCGGCAGAAGTTCAGCGATCATGGACGTTGCAGACAAGGTCCTCCGGTACGGCCGAACGGGATTAAATGTGCTCATCACCGGCGAAACCGGAACAGGTAAGAAGCTTGTGGCACATGCGCTTCATGCTGTAAGCCGCAGAGCTAAGCATCCCTTCATTACCGTCGACATCCCCAACATACCGCGAGATCTTTTTCAGAGTGAATTGTTCGGTCACACAAAGGGGGCCTTCTCTGGCGCAATGGAAAACAAGCGCGGGCTGTTTCATCAGGCGCATAAAGGATCATTGTTCCTCGACGAAATCGGCGACATGCCGATGCCTCTGCAGGCAAATCTGTTACTGCCGTTGGAACAAAAAGCAGTGCGTAGGGTTGGCTCCGTTGAAACAGAAGAAGTCGACATCAGATTTATTTCTGCTACCGACCGCGATTTAGTTTCTGCCATGGCAGATGGACGTTTCCGAGATCAATTATATCATCGTTTACGAGAATGCGAAATCTACGTTCCCACTCTTCGTGAACGATCTGAAGATATTCCCTTCATTGTCGAATATTTTTTGTCTCAGCATAATCGGGAGCTCGACGACAACAAATCGATAGCACCTGCAGCAATGGATTACCTCTCCGATTACCAGTGGCCTGGCAATATTCGAGAACTTTCGAGCGTACTTCGCGTTGCATTGCAAACAATTACCAGCGATCAGTTAGAGGTGTCTGATCTTCATAGAATTTTGAAGCGCAGCCCGGCAGGAGCACGTGTTATGGCAACTGAGACAGTTGGCAGAGAACATGGCCCCCTGCCCCCTGTGTCTGGTGCGGCATCGGCCCGCGACGTATCAGCCGTTGACATTTCCAGCGACCTTGGTCTTAAGGACGATCTTGCTCGCGTGGATAAACTCAAGGTTGAAAAGACGCTTGAACGAACTGGCGGCAACGTCAGCAAGGCTGCTGCAATCCTGGGCGTCAGCCGCGAAACGCTCCACAACAAAATCCGGAAGTACGGAATCGAAGTAGATGCGTTTAGAGGCAAGAATTAAGAAAGACTATGCAGATCACCGGTAGGATGCAGGCTCTGCTGCAAGCTCCAAGACCCTTGCAACGAGTGCCACATTGTGTACGCGGGCTATGGTGATGGGTTTGTTTAGCAACATAGCGTGAAGAACTGCCGTAACAGAATCTCTTTCGGCAGCGTGTTCTATTCCCGAAATTTTTCCCAGGAAACTTTTTCTCGAGATTCCAACGACAAGAGGACTAACAGCAGCGAGCTGATCCAAAGACTGTAAGAGCGTAAGGCATTGGCTCACGGTCTTACTAAAGCCGATTCCGGGATCAATATAAATTTGTTGACTATATGAGGAGTGTGACGCTGCAGAGACTTCCTTTATGCTGGTAACCCTTTCCTGCAAGAACACCTTCACCTCTCCAACAACATCATCGTAATGCGTGTTGTCTTGCATCGTCCTCGGAGTGCCCCGCATGTGCATGAGAACAATGGGAACGTTCCGTTCAACTGCGACTGAAAACATTCTGGCATCGCCTGTACCGGCTGTTACATCGTTGATCATCGAAGCGCCGGCATCGAGAGCCCTCTCCGCAACATCTGCTTTTGAAGTATCGATCGATATTGGTATCGATGAGTTATGAGACCTGATACCTCTGATTACCGGAATCACACGTTGCAGCTCATCCTGTAAGCTCACACCGTACGAACCTGGGCGTGTACTCTCGCCCCCTACATCAAGAAAACTCGCGCCATCATCAACTAGCCGCAGAGCGTGATCGACGGCGGAAGCGGGTGTGAAATAAAGTCCGCCATCGGAAAATGAGTCGGGAGTACAATTAACGATGCCCATTAAGAGCGGCTTCATGGCAGCGGACGTCCTAAGCTAATTCCTGCTCAAGCTGTTCAATCGGCGCAATAATTTCGTTCAACGCCGCCGCAGTAAGATCTGACGGAGGTGTAAGAGGCAGCCTGTATTTCAGCAGCACTGCATGCAGCTTATGCATGATGTATTTAACGGGAATTGGGTTCGACTCTAGAAAGTTTGCCTTGTAATAGGGAATCAAACGTTCCTGAATTGCACGAGCTTTGGAAAAATCTTCCGTTAGACAGGCATTCACCAAGGCTCCGAACGTCCTTGGTAAATAATTTGATATTACAGAGACAACACCCGTTCCGCCAGCTGCGATTATAGGCAGAGTAAGTGAGTCGTCGCCGGATAATACCTTAAAAGAAGGTGGTGCATGGCTTATGATTTCGCTGATCTGTTCGAGATTTGCAGATGCTTCCTTGGTGGCAACAACGTTTGGACATAGCTCAGCAATCTTTACCTGTGTGGCAGCAGTCATGTTTGTTGCTGTACGTCCCGGCACATTGTAAATAATTTGAGGAAGGTCTACTGCTTCGCTGATGGCTCTGAAATGTTCGATTTGTCCGGCAGGTGTTGGCTTGTTGTAATACGGAACAACAATCAGTAGAGCATCGACGCCGAATAGTTTTGCCCGTCTCGAGAGTTCGATTGTTGCATTTGTATCGTTCGACCCGGTACCGGCGATGATTGGAACCCGACCGTTTGCATGCTCTGTTGCCCACCGGAACAACTCAAGTTTTTCGA
>JAGVJW010000232.1 GCA_020050895.1 bacterium
AGTACGTCGGTTGGACTGACGTACATTCCGATGTTTACATTCACCTGCGTTACAAAACCGTTGATGCTCGAATACACGTTCGCAGTGCTTGAAATATTTCCAGCTTCAAGGTTGGTGATGTTTGCGTTGATCAGCTTCAATTTTGCCAGCAATCCGTTTCTTTTAGCAAGCCAGTTTTGATAGGTTGTCCGCGCCAGTTGAAAGGTCTTTTGAGCCGTGAAATTTTCTTTGGCAAGTTCCTGCTGTCGCTCATAGTCGGCCTGAGCAAATTCGAGTTGATTTTTCGCCTCGAGGTAATCCTGTTGCAATTGGATGAAGTCCGGGTGTTCAATCACTGCTATAAGCTGGCCCTTCTTTACTCTTGAACCTTGCAGCAATGTTGTGCTTTTCAGGAATCCGCCGAGCGGAACAGAGACGGATATTTTCTGTTGTGGAGGAACATCGAGCATACCGTTGACTTTTAGAGAGCCAAGGATTATTCTTTGTTCTATTCCACCAAATTGAATACCAGCAGATTGCATTTGCTCAGGCGTAAATTCAACAGTGTCCTGAACTTTCTCAACAGGATGGCTCGGAGTCCCTTGTGGGGTCTTGGAATCACACGACGTCAACAATGACAAAGCAGACACAATCGGTACAAATATGAAATATTTATAAATGATGTTCATGTTCGTTTCTTTACTTAGTGCCTGATAAAAATTCAATGAAAATGATGGACTGATTGTAATCGCTGAGAGTTTGCAAGTGACCTTCTCTGATGGCAATTGCCTTTTGCAATGCAATGAGATATTCAGCATAGCCGATGTCACCATTTCGGAAGGCCGCTTCAGACTGCTTCAGTAGTAAGTCGGCATTCGGCAGGGCTGAGGTTTTATAGTAATCCAGACTGTTTCTATACTTGGTGTAGGCTTGAATGGCTTGTTGGAACTGACCCAGCATAGTCTGACTGAAATATTCATAGCTACTTTGTGCAGCCTGCCGATTGAGTTCGGCAGCCTGGATTCTGCCCTGATGAGGTACAAACCACAGTGGGACAGCCAAACCAACCTGAAAGCCGACGAAGCGGTCGCTCGATGTTGCCAACCTATCAGAAGAGTTGTAGGGTGTTCCGATCAACGTTTGGTTAAAGTAGCCCAACGAAATATCGGGACCGGCCTTCGCTATCTCCAATGCTTTGCGATTTGATTCAACTTCGGTTTGCTTCAGCATAAATGCTATGGCTGGATTGGATTGCAAGGCGGTAGAATCTGAATTGATGTTGAACGACAGCTCCTTCCACTCAGCCTGATCAGCGTTGGGAAGTACGTTACTGTTAAGCAGCAACTTAAGCTGAGCGCGCACAGCGGCCAGGTCTGCCTGACTGGATGCGAGTTGATTCCTCACTTCGTTTTGCTGCGTTTCTGCAGTAGTGCGCTCCAACAAATTGGATTCTCCAGTCGTGTAACGCAGTGTTGCAGCTTTCCGGAAGCCTTCATAGATGCTGTCCTGCTGCATTAGCAAATATTGCTTAGCCTGTAGAAATGTTAGCTGGAAGTACACTCGTTTGACGTTAAAGATCAATTCATTCTCGATCGCCTTGTTTTTCAACTCACTCGATTCCACAAGAGAACTGTTAAACGAGCCCTGACTTCCGAACACGGTAAAGGGAATTGTTTGCGAAATACTCAGGTTGTTGTCCTGTCGTCGGTAGCTGTTGTACTGACCATACACTAGAGAAACGAACGTTTTAGGTAAATCAACAGCTGTTTTTAACAATGCTCGTTGTGCTTCAGCTTCGTACAGAGATGCTCTTAACCCGCTGTTACTCTTCAACGCTTTCTCTATTGCCTGGTTGAGCGAGAATACCTGTTGCGATGAGCATGGAAGTGCAGACGCAAAGAATGTCATTATCAGGCAATACTTCTTCATGACATTAAAAAATGAGTAGTTGTTATCTTTATTGAACGGTTTCATTCAGGGAGCACCTTTACTCGTTTCGGTTCGAAATACAGATAGAGGCAGGGCAGGACCACCAAGGTCAGTAGGGTTGAACTGATCAAACCTCCAATGACGACGGTGGCGAGCGGCTTCTGCACTTCGGCGCCTGCGCTAGTGGCAATGGCCATAGGCAGAAAGCCAAGCGAAGCAACCGCCGCAGTCATTAGCACAGGCCGAAGGCGAATGAACGTTCCCTTCATAACAATTTCTGTTAAGTCATTTATGCCGGTTTTTTTGAGCCTGTTAAATTCTGCAATGAGCACGATTCCATTGAGTACAGCAACGCCGAAAAGTGCAATGAATCCAATCCCGGCAGAGATGCTGAATGGCATTCCTCTGATCAGCAATGCAAACACACCACCAATGGCCGCCATCGGGATAGCCATGAATATCAGAATAGCCTGCTTGACGGATCCGAACGTAAAGAACAACAATAGGAGTATAAGAAGAAGGGCAACAGGTACGGCAATGGCGAGACGTTCCTTAGCCTCTTTCAGGTTTTCAAATTGTCCGCCGTACGTCGCATAATACCCGGTTGGAAAATCAATTTGTTGATTAATTTTATCTTTGAGCTCTTCGACCACACTGGCAATATCTCGACCCCTAACATTGAATCCTACGATGATCCTTCGTTTAGTGTCTTCTCTCTGTATTTGATTCGGACCAACACGGAATTCCACGTCGGCTAATTGCTTAAGAGGTATTTGTGCACCTAGTGACGATGTGATGAAGAGATTGCGTACATCGTCGATATTTTGCCGACTCTGCGAACCCAGTCGAACAACAAGATCAAATCTTCGTTCGCCTTCATATACCAACCCTGCCGATTGACCTGCAAAGGCAGTGGTAATAGCCTGGTTGATGTCCTCAATATTTAGTCCATACTTGGCTGCTTCATCGCGATTAACATGAGCGACGATTTGAGACAGACCGGTGACTTGTTCCACGTAGATATCCCTTGCTCCCACAACTGTGCCAACAATTTTGGCTACATGCCGAGCCAAACTGGTAAGCTCACTCAAATCTTCACCAAAAATCTTTACAGCCACATCCTGCCGAACACCTGTCATTAACTCATTGAAGCGCATTTGGATTGGTTGCTGAAATCCAAAGGTTACACCGGGAAGGACTTCTAGCGCCTCACCCATTTTTTCGGCCAGCTCTTCGCGGCCTGATGCTCTCTTCCATTCATCCTTTGGTTTGAGGATTACCATGAGGTCGCATGCCTCGATCGGCATTGGGTCTGTTGGAATCTCCGATGATCCAATCTTGCCAACTACTTCTTTAACTTCATCTGGAAACTCACGAAGCAATATTCCTGCTGCTTTTTGTGAAGTCTCGATGGTATACGCCAGACTGCTACCAGTAAGTACCCTCGTCTCCACAGCAAAGTCTCCTTCTTCGAGAGTCGGTAAAAACTCACCGCCGATCTGCAGGAATAACATGAGGCTGATAGCAAACAGTGTCAATGCTGACAACACAACAAAAAGTTTGTGATGCAAAGCCCCCTTAATAGTTGGCTTATATAAGCGGTGAAAGAGATCCATCATTGAGTCAGAGAAACTGCGTTTGTGTTCCGTGCTCTTACTAAGGAAGAGTGCAGAAACCATGGGGACATAGGTGAGGGAGAGAATGAATGCGCCCAGAATCGCAAAGCTTACAGTCTGAGCCATGGGCTTAAACATCTTTCCTTCGATGCCAATCAAGGCCAGTATTGGCAGGTACACGATTAGAATTATGATTTCGCCGAAGGCTGCCGACGACATAATTCTCGATGCCGATTTATAGACTTCTTCATCCATCTGTTGCTGGGTTAGTCGAGCTGTACCCATCCGCGCATGAATGGATTTCCCCGTGATGTGGTGAAGAGTTGCCTCAACAATTATCACTGCCCCATCAACGATCAATCCAAAGTCGATGGCGCCAAGGCTCATCAGATTACCCGAGACGCCGAATACGTGCATCAGCGATACTGCAAATAGCATAGAGAGCGGAATGACGGAGGCTACAATCAAGCCGCCTCTAAGATTGCCAAGGAAGAGGACTAACACAAAGATGACAATGAGTGCCCCTTCGATCAAGTTTCTTTCAACTGTCCCAATAGCGCGTTCAACTAATAGACTTCTGTCGAGAAAAGGCTCTATTGTTACACCTTCGGGAAGTGTCTTCTTAATGTCTTCGATCCTCTCCTTAACACGGTTGACTACTGCATTGGAATTTTCGCCCTTAAGCATGAGGACAATTGCGCCTACACGTTCACCCTCATTATTGTAGGTAATGGCTCCATATCGGTTTGCGTATCCAAACCTTACTTGTGCCACATCGCGAATGAGAACGGGCATTCCACCTTCATTATTTTTAATTACTATTTTTTGAATATCATCAACCGTAGTAACGAGGCCTTCGCTACGGATGAACCACGCATTTGGCATCTTATCGATGTATGCGCCTCCGGTATTCTGGTTATTCCTTTCCAGAGCTTTAAAGATGTCGGCAATCCCCAGGTTATAGCTTCGAAGCTTGTCCGGATCGAGGGACACTTCATACTGTTTAAGGTATCCTCCAAAGCTGGCAACATCGGCCACTCCCGGAGTTCCCAACAGTCGCCTGCGTACAATCCAGTCCTGTATGCTGCGAAGTTCCATGGCATCGTACCTGCCCTCATAACCTTTCAAAGGCCGAACGATGTACTGATAGATTTCACCGAGCCCTGTACTTATAGGCGCCATTTCGGGAGAGCCAACGCCGGGCGGAATTTGTTTTGCTGCCACGATGAGCCGCTCATTCACTTGTTGGCGTGCCCAATACACGTCTACGTCGTCGTGAAACACAATCGTAACCACAGAGAGACCAAAACGTGAAAAACTTCGTATCTCTTCAATGTTGGGTATCGTCGCCATTGTTTGTTCAACCGGAAACGTTACAAGGCGCTCGATATCAAGGGCAGATTGCGAAGGAGCTACGGTAAGAATCTGCACCTGGTTGTTGGTGATGTCCGGCACGGCGTCGATCGGAAGCTGCATCAGAGAATAGCTTCCCCAACCAATTAAGAATACCGTAAACAAACCGACAATCAATTTGTTATTAATTGAAAATTGGATGATCCTGTCTAGCATGTATTCCTTGTAAACAATGAAGCACGTTTTATTAGATCTGTCAGATATTCTGAAAAGCGAAGGAAGGTTTTCCTTACGCTTCGGCACAGCGTTAGTGGGGGGTCTTAGGCGTTAGGGCCGGTGCAGCTTACAAAAAACTGTTCAGGAGAACTTAGGAGGCTGCCATACAGAATTACCATTGGCGTTCAATGGTTTTTCAAGGTAGGTGGGCGCTGCAAGCCTAACATGAATGGTTACAACAAATGATTTGTCGGGTGCCTGGTGGGGCTGTATATGTTTTGAGCAACAGGCACATATACAGAACGGCGTGCACAAGTCGTCGGTGGAACTGGTGTGGTATTGTTCAGCGTTAACAATTGCAGCGATATTTGCAGACCCTACGTCCATGCTAGACGAACTGTCTCTGCATGGATTTAATGCAAGAAACAGCACGTACATAGCAAATATGATGCGCACTACATTCATTCAGAAAACAAAACTAAGCGAAAAATACAATGCAAAGACCGCAGCGTGAAAAATGCGAAATATTTGCGGGCTCCATCCTGGGAAGCAGCAGAGTCATCTGCATTGGCACGGATGACTGGAAAAGATAGTGTAACGTATGTTGTGTTTCTTCTCGGAGTTAACATTGGGAAACATAAACGTGTATCAATGAATGACCTTAAACGAATGTGTGAGAGAATGGGTTTTTCACATGTTCGTACGATACTTGCATCGGGCAATGTAATCATGGATGTGCCCAACAAGAGAAGAAAACACTTTGCATCAGAATTGGAAAAAATGATTGAGAAAACGTTCGGTTTTACAGGCAGCGTGATTGTCCGTCCGATGATGGAGATAATCAGGATATTTAACAGCAATCCATTTAAAAGAGCCACAGTAACCAAGAACACGCGTCTCTATGTTACGTTTTTGATGAAAGACCGAAGGGAAGCCTTCAAACACCAATCCAAGTTGCGGATGGCAAGGGCGGTACATTTGTCATACTGGCCACAACTGAGAACGCTGTTTTTAGTGTTGTGGAGTTTGGCCATACGGGTACAACGAACGCCATGGTCAGGTTGATGTCTCAAGCGCACCAGATTTAGTCCCAATCAATCGCACTCATTAATTTACAAACATCATTTCACGAGGAGCTTATGAACCCTGTCGTTCATTTTGAAATGCCTGCAGAAGATCCAGATCGCGTTAAGGCGTTCTATGCAAAAGCGTTTGGTTGGCAAATGCAGACTATGGGGCCGGAAATGGGTAATTATATTCTGGCTTCGACGACGGAAACCGATGAAGTTGGACGCCCTAAGATTCCCGGTGCTATCAATGGCGGTTTTTACCAGAAAACTGATCAGCATAACGTTCCGTCGATTGTAATATCTGTCGATGATATTCACAAGGCAATGCAAAAAGTTGCACAAGCGGGTGGTACTGTTCTCGGCGGACAAAATGGTAGTGAACCCGATGTAATACCTGGTGTTGGATTGTTTGTATCGATTGTAGATACAGAAGGAAACCACGTAGGCTTAATGCAGCCGGTTGAGATGCATTAATTTACGGTGCCTGCTCTAGATGTTCAGGTTGGTCTGTTTCGAATTCTTCAGGCAATGAACTTTCGGTCTATTTCTCGTTCGTTATGCGTTGAAGTATCGCAATATTTCGTACACAAGTACAGCAGGCCAGAAAACAGCCTTGAGGATACCCAGAACGCCTAGCCAAAAGCTCGGCGCCGTCATGATAAAGTAAATAGCCGCTCCGATAAGCCCCATCCCATAGATGGGGTTTTCTGTTGTGTTCACCTGCACAAATCGCTTCACTCGAGAGCCCCTTACATAATTATTAAACCGCAAATATGTGGAATAAACAACCAGAGGAATGTTGCGTCTGCCACCGGCGCATAGTTCAATGGAAATCACCGATATTTTTCGACGTTGGCAAGCATACTGTTCAGCCTAATTCTTCAACATTGCAGATATTTGAAGTCTAGCTGATACAATGCGTAAGGGCGAGTGCTGAAATTGGCAGACAGGCGGGTCTCAGAAGCCCGTGTCGGTTCCGACGTGTGGGTTCAAGTCCCACCTCGCCCACATGTTCGACGGTGGTCTTTGCGTGAGAGTCCACGTTGGACAATTCCAAGTATTCATGAAATCAATACCTGAACTAATCACATACTTCGTGCTTCTGATGGGTGCATTCGTTCCGGGCATTGCACAGCCGGATATTCGAACCACGGCAACATTACCGGATAGACGCTCGGCGTACGATCGGGCTATTGATATGCTGAAGAGCGGCGCCGACACCGCACAGGCAATTCATCTACTCGAGTTGTGGATGGCTGCAGTACCGTTCGACACAAATGCTGCACGGATTCTATCTTCTGCTTATGCAGGTAGGGGAATGATGGTAGAAGCCTCAATAGCCCGATCCATTCCACCAGATGTTGTGCGCATAGATGATAGCCGAGTCGAAACAAATTATACTCCGCAGGTTAGACTCGGGACCTATAGAGTGTTATTGCCAAAAAATTATTCGCCCCAAAAACACTATCCGGCAGTCCTTCTCCTGCATGGCAATGGACAGGGACCCAATGTGATGATTGACTTTGCCAGAGCGCTGAGCATGGATTCCGTCTTGTTTATTTGCCCAGTTGCTCCGTACGTGAGAATGCAGGAAACCAAACAGTCGCAACGAAACCGCTACAGCGCCTCCGGTGAGGGCATTGATATGCCGGACTCAATGATGAGCGAGATCGTTGACGAAAGTGCTTCGTGGTATCGCGATGCATACACTGATGCATCTACTAAATATTCGATTGCCCGAATCAAACCCATCATCGTTGGGTTCAGCCAGGGTGGTTTCTATGCCCACATTGTTGCCAGTCGATTTCCAAGTACGTTCCAGTCGATTGTTTCTCTTGGCGCAAGTATGTATAGTTATGGACGATTTCAGGAATATATAAATAATCTTAACATATACGGAATCGATGCCTTGGTGGTGCACGGAACGCACGACAACGTTGTCCCACTGCAAACGGCTGAATTGATTGTTGCAACTCTGAAAAATTCAGGCGTGGACGTCGAATTGGTAACATACGAAGGTGAACACTGGCCAACACCCGATGCGGTTCAAACTATTCGAAGATGGTTGCAACACCGTCTTCGATAAGATGCATAGGCAGCCTCGACTTCCGGATAGTTCACAGGAAGAATTCCTGCCATGAATTTAAATGTCTGGATTCTTCTAACGATTCCCTATCATTGTTTAGAAGTCAAAAAAGAATCCAAAACTAATGCGGTGGGCAGGGCGAGATTGTTCGAGCGTAGACACAACACCAGAAGGTGTAGTAATCATGCCTTTGTGAGACGCGTTCTTAAATCCAAAGTTATACTCTAATCCAAAAACCATATTTGGAATCGGATCATACATAAGATTAGCAGTTCCATATAGCATGTCGAGGCTGATCTTCCCATCAGTAACAATATATGCTGTTCGTGGAATAGTGTAGCGGTTTACTGTGTCTGTTCTAAAGAGTGTAAAGCCCCCTATCAAATTGAAATGCCATTGCTTTGACAGATAATGCTCGTACGCGGCCCATCCACTAATCGTGGTTGCTGATTCCATTTCACCGGATCCGGTTGGTAGTACATCGTAATTATAATTTGCAAATGATGATACGTACCTCGCGATGCCGGCTCCAGCGATAAATTGAAATTGAATCGAATTTGGAAGAACATCACTTGTTTTAATTAATCCTGAGAATGTTGCTCCGTATCCGGGTACACTTTTTTCAAGAATGTCGGCTTTGTAGGAAAGGTTGCGGAAAACTGCTGTAACCCTAAGGTGTCCAAAAGGTGCAGTGAGCTTATATGCTGCGATGACGTCAGGTAGTTTCTGTAGTGACCAATTGAACACTGGAGTATAGTCCGTATTTGCATAATAACCTGATGTGGGCGCTCCAAGTCCAATATCTACTCGATCATCACCAGCGACAGGGAAGTAGAAGATTAGCTCGGTTGTACGATTCCAAACCCCTGGTGACGGGGATTCCCAGTCGAGTGTATTAGGCCAAATGTCTTTGTCGCCAAAGAAACTCCAGTCCTGTCCAAAGTGAATGAATTCAAAATCAACCCATGCATGACGAAGACGCAAGGCATTATACCCGAAATCACCTTCTATATACCCAATCAGGGTACCTAATGCAATTTCACTCTGCCCCCTCAAGCGTATCTGGGTTTGCCTCATAGTCATACTAAACCGATTCGCGTTGTCGGTGCCCCAAACATCAATCTGATCAACAGGAAAGGACTCCAAGCCTTGCAGACCTCCGCTGATGTCGTAGAACCCGCTTAGTTTTACTTTGGAGAGAAGGAAATAGTCAAACTCAGGTTTCCCATTCACTGAATCATCAGAGACTATTCTCAGATGAGGAGGAGAAACAAATGTCACATCGTTGCCAAAAGTTTTTCCTGTTGTTTGGGCAAACGAATCAGTCTGTATCAGCCCAACACACACAAATGCCAGGCAGAATTGAATCATGTTGCATTTCATAAATTCATATATATTCGATACACACCTTTATCACAATGTTACTTTTCAATCAAT
>JAGVJW010000031.1 GCA_020050895.1 bacterium
CACCATTGAATTCTGCGTAGACTATCGGATGCCGGGCAGTTTGATGAACTTCTACAAGGGGCATCCCAACTTTTTTCAAGTGTGCAACAAGCCACTTGGCACAATCAACAATATTGTCTGCATACCGTGAGTCAGTACTGACACTTGGAATGGAAAGGTATTCGCCAAGTTCAAGAAGCATCGTCTCGTAGGAATCCGAGAGCCATTTCAGTGCATTGTTCATGTAAGTCATTTCAAAATTTTTTGGCAAGATAAATAGCGGATTTGGGACTGGCCGGTTAAAAGCCGATGTTTGCTTTGGACAAATCCTCATCCGGAGTCCTTCTATTGGATTCTCAAATACTGCTGCACATATCGTATCTTTTACTGGTAGGCGCCTCATTGGTCCGAGCGATTTTACCATTGAGAATTTTTGCCATCGCATCGGGGTTAACAGGAATCGTCTATGATGTTGGTATCGATCAGTACGGAATGGTGGCGTGGGAGGCTGCGTTTACCATTGTCAACATAGCCCAGGTTGGGATCATCGTTAATGAACGGCGGCAGGCAAGATTGAGCGAGGAGGAAGAGTCTTTACGGCAGCGAATGTTCAGCAGGCTGAGCGTAGTCGATTTTTATCGCTTAATTAGTACAGGAACGTGGATCTCAGCCAGCGAAGGGGAAATTCTAACAAGACAGGGACATCCAGTATCCAGAATTGTTCTTATCACCGATGGAGCTACAGCAGTCGAGGTTGATGATAAGATTATTGCATATTGCCGCCAAGGCGACTTCATTGGCGAAATGGCTTTTGTCTCGGGTAATGCAGCAACGGCAACCGTCAGGACGATTGCCCCGTCTCGGTATTTAATGTGGAGATTTGTGGACCTAAAGAAACTTATCGAGCATCATCCCGATATTCGTACTGCGCTTCAGACAGTATTTAATAGAAACCTGATTGACAAACTTTCCAGAGACTCGGCTCCGGAAGCGGAGCTCGTAAACTGATTCACCAACCAGATTTGTGAAACGATGAACATTCTTGAAGTTGACGGACAATTGCACCTTACAAATGATGGCAAATTAGAGATAGTCTTTCTCGGGACGGGCACTGCCTTTTCACGTTCGAATTATCAAACGAATTTTCTGGTAATCAAAGGTGACACCCATATTCTGGTTGATTTCGGCATGACTGGCCCTCAAGCCCTGCATGCTCTGAACCGTCGGGCCGAAGATATCTCCGTTATCCTTCCAACTCATTCCCACTCAGATCACATCGGAGGAATCGAATACCTTACACTCATTAACAGATACAGTGCTATCCCTCAGGGGAGACCTAAACTCACCATGATTACAACTGAAGAATACCGGACAGTACTTTGGGATCAATCCCTGAGAGGTGGTTTAGAATACAATGAAATGAATTCTGAGGGCACGCGCCTTTCGTTCGACGATCTATTCGATGCTCATCTTTGCAAGCAAATTTCGTCGGATGGGCGGTTGATCTATCGAACTCATTTCTTTGGTGTCGACATTGAATTATTCCATACCAATCACATCCCGGGTGAAGCCGAGACTCCATCTGACGCCTTCATCACCTACGGTGTGTTCATCGATGATCGGGTATTCATCTCCGGTGATACTAAATTTGATGAGAATCTGATAGACCTGTATTCAGACCGCTCCGAAGCTATGTTTCATGATGCAAGCCTCACGCGCAATGCCGTGCATGCATCGGTTAATGAACTTAGAACACTCCCTGCATCAATCAGAAACCGGATGTACCTGATGCATTATCAGGATGAAGCTACAGACGCCGATGCCGCTGAATTCGCAGATCTTACCAAGCGCAACACTCGATACATTTTTGATTAAGCAGGCTGCGGTTCTTCTACAATTCTGTTGTAGAGTTCTTCATACATCGGAACAATCAGCGAGATATCAAACTTTTCTACCGCTCGCTTTCGGGCAGCTGCTTGAAACGATGCCATTTTTTTGGGCGACGACAGCAGATCAATGCAGTACCGTGCCATCCGATCGATGTCTCCGAGTTCGGCGAGAAACCCGCTTGAGCCGTGCTCTACCACTTCACCAACGCCTCCAACATTCGTTGCAATGACGGGGACGGAAGTCGACAATGCTTCGAGAGCAGACAGGCCAAAGCTTTCTTGCTGCGACGGAAGCAAAAACAAATCTGCAACCGATAAAATTTCCGGCAGAGCGGTTTGTTTTCCCAGGAATATCACATAATCATTCAATCCCATTTCACGCACCAACCGCTCCGTTTCACTGCGGTCGGGACCATCGCCAACGAGCACCAATTTTGCAGGAAGTTTCTTCCGAACCTCCTCGAGTACTCTAACACAGTCCATCACGCGTTTAACAGGTCTGAAGTTTGATACATGCATGATTACCGGTTCGCCATTGGGTTTGATATGCCTAGCAAGTTCCGGACAGTCGCAACGCTTATAGAGGTTGGTGTCTACGAAATTGGGAATCACCTCTATCGAAAGTTCAGATCCAAAATTTTGTAGAGTTTTTTCCTGAAGAAAACGCGACACTGCTGTAATCGAATCGGACTGCTCTAACGAATACCGTACCAACGGATGATATGTTGGTTCGAGCCCGACAAGGGTGATATCCGTACCATGTAGAGTTGTAATCAACTTAAATGGCGCTTCGCCGTTAACGATTTCCCTGGCAAGAAAACCGCTGATTGCATGAGGTATTGCATAATGAACATGCAGCACATCGAGTGTTTCATATTTTGCAACCTCAATAATTTTTCCCGCTAAGGCGAGGGTGTAGAGGTTATACTCGATAAGCGGATATGCCGGTGTTTCCACTTCGTGGAAGTAAACGTTATCCTGAAAACGATCAAGTCTCATCGGAGTCGCATACGTGATGAAGTGAACTGAATGGCCTCGTTTCGCCAATTCATGTCCCAATTCTGTTGCCATCACTCCGCTCCCACCGTATGTGGGGTAACATACCATTCCAATTCGCATCTCGTTGCTCAATCCTTCATAATGAAACAATCACAATCAAAAACTAACAGTCCAACTTCTCTGTTTACCATTCATACACCATTCCATCACGAAATAATCGTGCGTCGGTCGAAATTCATTGCCTTTCTTCACCCTGCTGCGTCGAAAGAACAGGCCCTGTCAATTCTGCAGGCTACTAAAAAAGACCATTGGAGTGCAGTACACCATTGTTATGCATACAGACTCGGTGTTAAGGGGCTTGAATATCGTATGTCCGAC
>JAGVJW010000149.1 GCA_020050895.1 bacterium
CAACAATCTCAATATTATCACCCCATGATGCCTCAAGCACTGACTTTATTTCGTCCTCGTTCGTAATCCTTGATGGGTATACATACACAGAACATTGCACCAGCTCCGAGCGTTTGGATTGGTTGCGTTGATATATCTCGAACACATACGGCTCTTCACGAGGTGCAAGGTTTCCGGCAACGGGAATTTCAAGGGTTTTAGATACCCACTTAGTTGCACCATCAGAAGAACTGACGGTTGCACCCGAACCTCCAATTGATGCTTGCCCAGGATTCTTTTCAAACTCAGTCTGTCCGTTTGCCGGTGTTACCTGCATTGGCAGCACGAGTTTGGATAGTTTATCAAATACGCGAACAGTTGTCTCTATATCAGCAATTTTGGGGTCTGTAATCTGTGGCGTGGGCTTCAATACCCGAATGTTGAATTCAATTTCACCTTGGTTCTGACGGAAGGCAGTCTCTGCCTTGATCCCCGGAGTGGTAAGTTTTACAATGGCACCATAAAGACGAATTCTGGCTTTCGCTGGGAGCTCTTCTGTTGAATCGGAAAGAGCAGCTAGCTTTTGCTCAAAGTCTTCCAAACTTGTTCGTACAAGCTCTGCACTCGGCAGTCCATCTGTAGTCTTGAGCAACTCCTCACGCACCTTTATCAGGTCTTTAACCTTTAGCTGAACAGTACCAATATTTACCTTTTCTTCCGGATCGATGTCATAACCTTGTCCTTCTTTTACCGACACTCCAAGGATTTTGTTAGTCTGCGAAGAAAACTTGAGTTTGTACCAACCAGCGTCTCTTGGTTCGAAGTTGACAACAAACGTTCGTTTTTTTCTCGATGCCTCGGCACCAAGAGTTTCTGTTTCCGGTCTCGAATAATAATATTCCGGTTCCTTGACATTGCGCGGCTTAAAGGACGTTTCCGGTGCGGGATCGTACGTAGCATCAAGTAGGATTTGCTGAACACTATCAACAAACACCTTTGGAGTAGTTGAAAGCGAGGAATACCGCTCGTCGATCTTGTCCTCCATTTTTTTATAATTAAGTTTCAGTTGCGAGCTATCTTTAAGCGCCCACTCTGCCGGGTCCATGGGAACTGATTCTTCTTTATTCGAGCTGTATAGTATCTGGTACTTCAGGTCTGTCACATTTGAAAGTCGTAAGAACCTCTTTAACCGCCCGATATATTCTTCAGGCTCTTCGCCTTCCACTGTCTTTAGATTCGACGAAACGTCCGTGATGCCAACTTCCACGAGATACTTGCGTTCTGCTTTAATATCGACACCACCCATCAACTCTTTGATGTTAACGTTCGGCGGAGGAATCGTTATTTGGTCCTGGGGACGCGTGGTGATGCCTTCGGTACCGGCACCTACCTGAAGCTGAGAGAGGATGCTTTCAACAATGCGCATCGACTCCTTCTGCTTTTTGATTAAGTGCTCTTCGGCTTCGTCTCGCTCAACAATAATGATGAGGAGTTCAAGGATAACGGCCAGGTACAATACAAAGTATACCTTTCCGGCGCCGCCTTTAGACATGTTTGTCTCCCATTACTCTATAATATTCCTGCATTTCCGCAACTTCGCCTGAAGGAACGGTCATCTCATCTACTTCGGCAAGACTCCCGCATGTTTCATGCCAAGGTAATTATTTAGGCGTCTCGGTCTGTGCAACTGGAACTACCACAACACCCGAAGCAACCGCTGGTGCAGTTGTTGCTGATTCGGTGACCGACGTCATAGATGTCTTCGTCGATTTATAAGCGCTGCACGAAGCCTTGTCACTCATCGACGTCGATGCCTTTTTTGCATCTACACAGTGGTCGTCGGAAACAGTTGCAGCTGTAGTTGTCATAGCTGCCGGCGTTGCTACATCGGTGGCTGCAGTAGGTGCAGTTTTCGTGACGTCGCTAACTACAACAGCTGCCGGTTTCACTTCATTGTTTGTCTTAGCTCCAGTTGCTGGCTGATTTGCTGCCTTCGAGTCTTTCTTCGACTGGTTACACCATTCGCCGCCGCCCGCACTTGCCACGGCAACCATAGTAAACGCTGCGGCAAATATTGTTGCCAAAACACGTAGCTTCATGATGATGATCCTTAAAAAAAAGTGACTGACTACTTTTTGTTGACTTCAGGAAGACCCAAAAAATAGCCCCTTGGCGCGGTTTAACCAAAGAAAATTATGTACTTGAGTACCGCACCTTGTTGAAACAGGTTACCCTGGAATCTATTGTATCGGCTACGAGCAGCCAGTTGTTTCCCCACAATCCTCGCAAACCATACAACTTCCGTTTCTTCGCATCCTGCTGCCGGAGCATCGCGGACACTGGTCGCCTGTATAGCCAAGCAACCTAAGGTTAACGCTTGTGGCAAGGGATTTCGAGCCAGGTTTGGGTGCGCCTTCGGGACCAACTTCCAGCGGTGGGCGATACGATTCCGGGTCCTGTACACGTATGGCTCCGTGAGGGACATCTGACGGCGGAGGCTCAATTGAAGAGGGCGCAGGGTTGACTTCGTCGACTGCCTTCACATGAACGAAATCTGTGCGATCAAGATAGTCGTATCCAAGTGTTCGGAAGACGTAGTCAATCATCGACGTAGCGTTCTTGATTGCCTCATGTCCTTCTACAAAACCAGCCGGTTCAAAACGGGTAAATGTAAACGTGTCTACGAGTTCGTTAAGTGGCACTCCATACTGAAGCGCTTTTGAAGCAAGGACGGCAAAACAGTTCATCAGCCCCTTGAACGAAGCCCCCTCCTTATACATGTCGATGAAAATTTCGCCAAGAGTTCCATCTTCATACTCTCCCGTGCGAAGGTATACCTTATGGCCACCAACGGTGGCTTCCCGAACGTAGCCATGACGCCGCTTTGGCAGACGCCGCCTTTCGGCTCTGTGGTATACGCGCTCCCGAATCACCTCATATACTTCCTTAGGCCCCTTTGTCTCATCAATTGTGTCCTCGTCGCCAAGCATTATAATTTCGTTGTAGTTATTCGCGCTTGAGTTGAGCGGCTGCGAGAGCTTCGATCCATCCCGATACAGTGCAATTGCTTTAATCATCATCTTCCATGATTCAATGTGCACTTCTTCGACCTGATTGATGGTAGCTTCACCCGGCATGTTGATGGTCTTTGATATTGCACCGCTGATGAATGATTGCGCAGCAGACATCATTCTCACATGAGCCATGTAGTCGATATAGCGTTTCCCATCCTTGCCGCACCTATTGGCGCAATCGAAGATTGGAAGATGTTCATCTAAAATGTGGGGTGCACCCTCTATCATCATCGTACCACAGATATACGTGTTGGCAGCATCAATCTCTTCGAGCGAAAAGCCGAGTTCCTCGAGAATGCTGAATCCAGGATCATCGAGCTGTTCATCACTGAATCCCAATCGGTGGCACAGGTCTTCGCCAAGTGTAAACCGGTTAAACACAAAACGCACATCAAACGCAGTTGTCAACAAGTCATTAATATGGTCTATTACCTGATCTGTAAGACCCTTGTGCCTAAGCGATGCCCTGTTAATGGCGGGACATCCCGTAAAGCTTCCATGCCCCTTGCAATATTTAGCAATATCATCAATTTGTTTATCAGTGTATCCGAGTTTGTGCAGTGCCTTGCTGACGCTTTGATTTACAATTTTAAAGTATCCGCCACCTGCCAACTTTTTGAATTTTACGATTGCGAAATCGGGTTCTATGCCTGTTGTATCGCAGTCCATAACAAGCCCAATGGTTCCGGTTGGAGCGATAACCGACACCTGAGCATTTCTGTACCCATATTGCTCGCCTAGCTCCAGGGCCCTGTCCCACGTAGTATGCGAGGCTTCGAGCAACTCCGGCGAACACAGCTCCTGATCGATGCCCATAGGGTAGATAGACAACCCTTCAAAATCCCTTTCACTGCCATTGTATGCAGCACGCCTGTGATTGCGCACTACACGAAGCATCGCTTCTCGATTGTTTTTGAATTTGGGAAAGGGGCCGACGTCGCGCGCCAATTCTGCCGACGTTGCATAAGCTTCACCCGTCAGGATTGCCGACAATGCACCGCAGATCGAAAGCGCTCTTGGTGAGTCGTAGGGAACGCCCATTATCATCAGCACGGTGCCAAGGTTGGCATACCCTAAGCCAAGAGTACGGAAATCGTAACTTTTTTGAGCAACGTCTTTTGAAGGAAACTGCGCCATCAAGACGGAGATTTCCAAGACGACGGTCCACAGCCGTATAGCGTGCTGGTAATCGTCTACATTGAAACTACCGGTAGCTTCATTATAAAAATGCTTAAGATTTAGGGAGGCAAGGTTGCACGCCGTGTCATCGAGGAACATATATTCCGAGCACGGATTCGACGCATTGATGCGTCCATCTGCAGGGCATGTGTGCCACTCGTTGATGGTAGTGTCGAACTGCAGTCCCGGATCGGCACTTTTCCAGGCACTCATATTGATCTTATGCCACAGATCCCTGGCTCGCACGGTTGTTGTCTTGGATTTGTCTGTTCTCCATACCAAATCCCATGTGCTGTCCTTAAGTACAGCTTCCATAAAATCGTTGGTAACGCGAACAGTATTATTTGAGTTCTGTCCGGCCACGGTGATGTATGCTTCACCCTCGTAATGCGTATCGAAGGTGTCAAAATCCAGCGACGTAAAACCCTGAGCAACAAGATCCAACGTGCGTTTTACGGTGTTGTATGGTACACCGCGGTGTAATGCTTTGCGAATCAGCAAGTCGAGTGCATGGTTAACATTAGGATCTGCACCGCGAGCATAGGCTTCATCCATGATTGCCTGCAAGAACGTTGCACAGATACGGGATCCGGCAACTAGAGAAGCTACTTTTTCTTCTTCCTTTGCTTTCCACTCAATAAACTTTTCAATGTCGGGATGATCGACATTAACAATCACCATCTTAGCGGCACGCCTGGTTGTCCCGCCACTTTTTATGGCACCTGCAGCCCGATCGAAGATCTTGAGAAACGACATTAAGCCCGACGATACTCCGCCTCCTGAGAGCTTTTCCTTTTCTCCGCGAAGGTTTGAAAAGTTGGTGCCTGTACCCGATCCATATTTGAAAATTCGTGCCTCGCGTGTAGCAAGGTCAAAGATGCCCCCTTCATTAACCAAATCGTCGTTAACCGACTGGATGAAACACGCATGCGGCTGCGGATGACTATATGCATCGGTTGAACGCGAAAGTCGCTTTGAATCGGGATCGACGTAGTAGTGCCCCTGTGCAGTCCCTGTAATTCCGTATGCATAGTGCAAACCAGTATTGAACCACTGCGGGGAATTAGGAGCAGCCATTTGTTTGAGAAGCATATAGGCGATTTCATCGTAGAAAGCCTCGGCATCTTCTGTTGTATCGAAGTAGCCATACTTCTCACCCCACCACCGCCAGCATCCAGCCAAACGATGTACTACTTGCTTTATAGACCGCTCTGGTCCGGAAACAGGCTCACCCCTTTCGTTAGTAATCTGATTACCATTCTCATCAAGTTGTGGTACACCAGCTTTGCGGAAATATTTCTGAGCAAGAATATCAGACGCCATCTCCGACCATTGCTCAGGTACTTCGATGTTGTCCATCTGAAATACCGTCTTGCCATCTGTCCCTCGCAATATCGAAGTGCGGATTGAATAGGTGAACTGATCGAAAGGACTCACACCTATTGATGTAAATCGTCGCGCTATTTTCATGAATCCTCCACGTAATTTATTAGCGACGCTACCGCCGCGGTATGGCTTTTTACCAACCGCTAAAAAAACGAATTATTTGAAAAACTGAGGTGGGAACTATCTGTGAACTACCTCCATTGACACAGACAGTAAGAAGCAAAATAATCTGATTAAATAATGCCGTCAATCTTCATTGGTTTGTGTGGAAAAAAATGATGAGCTTACGTTCATGATGACCTTCGACACCTGGCTGTTTTACGTGATCAATCACGGACTCTCAAATTTCGTATTTGATGCTGTAATGCCCATCGTTACTACCACAGCATACTGGAGACCTGTTTATACAATTGCCATTGTGTGGTTGATTTGGAAAGGGGGCATGCGAGGACGTATTTGTGCTGCGACGCTTGTAGTTGCAGTTGCATTACTCGATCCAGCGAGCACCTATCTTCTAAAAGAGCCCATCTCCAGATTGCGTCCGTATGATGTTTTGCCAGACGTGCACTTACTCGTTAGCAGCGGAGCTGGTTCCTTCCCTTCCAATCATGCAATTAACAATACGGCTGCAGCAGTAATTCTCAGTCCTTCCTACCCAAAACAGCGATGGATATGGTGGATCATTGCCATTACGGTGAGCTTTTCGCGGATATACTGTGGTGTTCATTGGCCAACCGACGTGATAGCCGGTATGGCAATTGGCGCTATTGCCGGGTTTGGTTTTGTAAAACTCGCTGAATGGCTGCAACGCCGCTTCTTGCTGCACCCTCAATCGTAGCGGGCAATCCGGTATCGGTCCAATCGCCCGCAATGCCAATGTTATCGGGCAACAAACTGTAGTCGACAACACGCTTGGTTCTTTCGTTAGGCTTGAAAAGTGGAGTTGCTGTCTTTTCCTTCAGAACAAGACTGTGTAGCAATACGATACCCTTCATTGTAGGAAATGCATTGCGCAGTTCTTCATCGCATCGGGTAATAAGCTCGTTTGAATCCAGCCCTACAACATCGGCTGCGGCAGAGATCGTAATAGCCACTAACCGACCCTGATTGTCTTTGTTAAACACCCACTGCACAAGAGTGCCCACCATTGCCACTAACGGCTCATCGAGCCATGACCCATTGTACCACAGGTACACGTTAACAATTGGCGAAACCTCAAACTCAGAAATAGGTGCCGATGGTAGTAACCTCTTAAGCGCATGCACAGGTATGCATGTTACCACGGCATCTGCAGTGATGTTGGTGCCATCGTTAAGTTTTACGTGAGTAATTCTTCCGTTCTCTATTACAAAAGACTCCGCACGTGACTTCAATCGAACAGTACTGCCTTGGTTGGTAATCCACGCCGTAGCTGGCGACGTTAGATCTCCCAGTGTAGTAGCCGGAAGTATGAGCTTCGAATTCTCGCCCCCTGAAAAAATTGCCAGTTTCATCACAGCAATGAGCATTCCTGAGTCTGCTATCTCAAGGGGCGAGTTCAATGTGGCCAAGATAAGGGGCTTCCAAAACGCATTGATTGCATCAGAGGGCTGATGGTGCTCGTTCAGCAGCTCGATACACGTAGCTTCATCGGGTTGTATCCGATTGAGAAGCACCATAAGTGCAAAGCGGATGATTGAAATCCGCGACGATAGCCGCAGGCTTTGCAAGCGCAATATGCCCACTGCAATACCCAGTATTCCAGGAAGTTTCGATGCATCAAGGATGCTGCGTTTACCGTTTACATCAACAAACACAACCCTAAGCGCACGCTGCCATTCCAACAAATGTTGCGTATTAAGTTTATTTAGTACCGACAATGTCTGACGATAGCATCCCATGAGGAGGTGCTGTCCATTATCAATCTCGGTTGAAGTGTGCTTTTCCGTAAAACTGTGAGCACGGCCGCCAACATACTGTCGCTCATCAACCAGTGTAACGTGACATCCACGCTCAATACCTTCTACTGCAGCGGCTATGCCGGCCCATCCACCACCGATAATTACAAGTCGGTTTATTTCGCTCATGTACGGCAATTTGCATCAATGGCATGAACAGATGAACCATGCCGCAAAACCATGCCGCAGAACCATGCAGGGTATTACGGATACCCGGCATGGAATTGGAACCGTGTAAAAATCGACCTGTACATATCTTTGTGGTTCTGCGGGAGTGGCGGAATTGGCAGACGCACCAGACTTAGGATCTGGCGGGGCAACCCGTGGGAGTTCGAGTCTCCCCTTCCGCACTCTTCCAAATTGATCACTCGGAGTATGCACGTTGCAAAGGACTCTCACCACTGTTGATGGATGCCGTCGGGAGATTAAAATTTCCCTGACTCA
>JAGVJW010000041.1 GCA_020050895.1 bacterium
GAAATCACGGGAGCTGAACGCTCCAAATTGTTTCCAACAGACATCGGTAATGTTGTTACCGATTTTCTTGTTAAACATTTCGATGATATCCTTGATTATAATTTTACAGCAACTGTAGAAAAACAGTTTGACGAAATCGCCGAGGGAAAACTGAAGTGGAAGGAGATGATTGCAGCCTTCTACGGACCGTTCGAGCAGGATGTTAGAAAAACATCGGAAACTGCTGAAAGACAAAGCGGCGAGCGCCTTCTTGGCAAGGATCCTCGTAGTGGCAGGAATGTATACGCCCGTCTTGCTCGATATGGTCCCATTGCGCAAATCGGTGACGCCGACGATGAGGACAAACAACAAAAGGGCTTGCCCGGCAATTTGTCCATAGAAACGATAACACTCGAAGAAGCAATAGAGCTCTTCAAATTCCCTCGAGTAGTTGGCGACTTCGAAGGCAAGCCGATGGTGGTGAAGATCGGACGCTTTGGACCATACATCGATCACGATGGAACGTTTGCGTCGGTACCCAAGGACGAAGACCCTCGCACAATTTCCGCCGCCCGCTCTCAGGAGTTAATTGAAGCCCGAAGAAAGTCTATAGCTGAGCGAACGATTAAGGAGTTTCCAGAAAATTCCGATGTACGAATTCTTAAAGGTCGATGGGGCCCGTTCCTAAAAATCGGTACTAAAAACATCAGAATTCCAAAAGATGTAGATGCGGCTGCTCTTACGCTCGAAGAATGTCTTGCAATGGGAAGTGTTGCCACTCAAACTCCCGACGCCACAGCTAAGCGCAAGAAGAAATCGCCAGCCGTCGATGCCACTGTAGCTGCCAAAAAGAAACCGAAACGCGCATCGCGTAAGAAAACAAAATAATTCTGGCACATAGATTGGTATTTTTACCTTGTGTTGTGCTGGCGGACGATATTGCTTTCACTCTTTCTCGCCTCCGTGATTGGCATACAAACGAAGGCAGTGGTGCCTATTACAGGTTCACCCAAACTGTGCGAAGGCACAACAACCACACTGTCTGCCCCCTCCGGAATGAGATCGTATTACTGGAATACCGGAGCAAATACACAATCAATATCGGTTTCTACAGGGGGCTTGTATTCTGTAACCGTTGTTGATTTCTCTCTACGCTCAGATACCGGATCGATTGAGGTGACGGTAGTACCCAACCCCAAACCCTTGTTAAACTCTTCTATCATTTTTTTGTGCGAAGGTGAAACGGCAACGTTGTTTCCCCCGGGTTACTACGACGCATATTTGTGGAACACCGGCGAAACAACGAATCAGATTAGGGTAGACAGCACTGGTGAGTACTGGCTTACGGTAATAGATTCAAACGGATGTCAAGGCAGGTCCAATACGGTACAAGTTGTTGTAACTCCAAACCCCCTGGGACCGCTCATCGGTCCCGATACTTCGTGCAGAAATACAGTAACTATTTTTAGTGTTCCATTGGATCCGTCGGTCGAATACACCTGGTTGGTTGACGGAGGATCGATTGTTGCCGGACAGGGGACATCGCGTGCCAGCGTTACATGGACCAGATCCGGAAGCATCTCAGTCCGCGCATCTAAGCAGCGTCCAGACGGAAGCCAATGCATATTCACACAATCTAAATTTGTCACTGTCAGATCGCGTGTTAAGCCTGAGGTGCTATACACACGAAGCAGTTTTTGCGAAGGACAATCTATTTTACTCGATGCAACTCCAGGATTCAATCGATATCGTTGGAGTAATGGCCAGACAACTGAGACTATCGTTGTTACACAACCTGGTTCTTACTGGGTGGAAGCCGAAGACTCTTCGGGATGTTGGGGCATAAGTGATTCTTTGACGGTTATTATGAACCCAAATCCAGAGGTCACAATACAAGGTCCGGATGTTGTTTGTGGCACATTGCCAGTAACACTTACTGCGTCGAGCAGCGCAAATGATGTCTTACTGTGGAAATGGAGTACTGGTGAAACATCGCCATCGATATCTGGTGTAACGTCCGGTACGTATTACGTTGTTGGAACCACAGTGAACGGCTGTGTTGATACGGCTTGGAAGACAGTTACAATTGGCGATTCAATCGTTGCCACAGTAACCAATTTGAACTATGGCATTGTAGCCACGGGAGTGCAGACAACGTCGGTAGTTCAAGTCGACAATCTTGGCACAACAGATGTCAGCGTTATTGAAATTCTGGCACCCGCCACTATTACATTTTCAAATATTCTACCAGAATACATTCCCGTCGGATCGTCGGCACCTTTTTACGCAACAGTTGTACAGCCTGTACCCGGTATGTTCTCGGGAACAATAGAATTCATTGTCCGAAGTGAATCCTGCTACGATACTCTAAGGTGCATTTATACAGGAAATGCAGTTGGTGAGCCCCCTACCGATACTACGTACATCATTGTTGCCGATACCGTTGTCGATGCAGGCGCATTTGTTGATCTTCCGGTTACGATTTATCAAACCGACACAAATATTGTGCGTGATGCCGATATAGTGTTTCATCTGACGTTTAATCCAAATATTTATGAACTAAAGAACATTACCGGAGCACGGTTCACGGAAGGTTCCTCGTTGGCAGACGCCAGGACAGTTGAGATTACAACACGGTCTTCGCCGCGCAAACGTGACGTTCTATTAAATGGCATAGCGTTGTTAAGCACACCGTTTCAAACTCTGGTAACAGTTTCCAACGAGCGCATGTCGGCGGGTCCGCCAACGTATTTCTTCCACCGCGATGGATCGGTTGCAATTCGAGGGTGCGCGCTTCCCTTTCGGATTGTAACGTTCAACAATGTTCAGGCACGTGTTGTTATATCCACGATGCAAGGTAGCACCATTTACGACGCCATACACACGGACCTCACTCAGGATTCAATCCGACCGATACTCGAATCGCTCCGTGTTGCAAGTCAGGTACTCGGAGTAGTGGTTATCGACTCATCAGGTATCGTACTTTATTCCTCGTTGATCGTACCGTAGCCGCAGCCAGGAAGCACACTACGGTCTGCATTACCGGGCTTTTCATTGCTAGGTTTTCATCAGTAGTTTTTCATCAATGGTTTTTCATCACTTGATGAACAACATCTCTCTGTACCCCGGCAGTGGCCAATGTTCGTACGAACAAATTTTTTCGAGCGCATCTGCGGCTTTGCGGACAGACGTCATCGCAGGCAGCACATTATCGCGCATGTGCAAGCACTTGCTGTGCACATTATCACCACCCAACTCCGCGTTTTTAGAACGGAGCACGCTCAGAAATTGATGGAGGACATTAACTTTTTTTGCTATTTCATCCTTCAGATTATCTACGGCTTCGAGTCCAACAGCCAAGCTGTTCAGATCCGTCAGGTATCGGATGATTCCAGGAAGAAGCTGCGTTTGTGCAATCCATTCCGTGGTCTCGGCTTCGATGTTAACGGTTTTGAAATACTGATCGAACATGACTTCCTGACGTGCTTCCAATTCTCTATGAGTGAGCACACTATATCGCGAAAACAATTCGGAATTCTGTTCTGATGTAAGCTGTTCAAACGCATCGACAGCCGATTTCAGATTTAACAACCCGCGTTTCGCAGCTTCCTTTTGCCATTTTTCCGAGTACCCATCGCCATTGAAAACAATTACTCTGTTGGCAGCATAGGTTTCCTTAAGAACTGTTTGCAGCGAAGCTTCAAACGTTTGCTTTTTCTTCATTCTTGCTTCAATCGCTGAACTCAACACATCTACAGACTCGGCAACAATTGTGTTTAGAACCGTAATCGGGAACGAGATTGACTGTGAAGCGCCAACAGCTCTAAACTCAAATTTGTTTCCTGTGAAGGCAAACGGCGATGTTCTGTTTCTATCCGATGCATGCTGGGGCAACGCCGGTAGCACGGGCGTTCCGAGACCAAGTAATCCCGACCGTTTCTTCACACTGCTTTTCGAGCCGTCTACAAGTCTGTCGAATACTCCCGATAGATCGTCGCCCAAAAAGATACTCATGATGGCAGGGGGCGCTTCATTCGCACCCAGGCGGTGGTCATTGGGTGCTGATGCAACCGATATCCGTAGCAAATCCTGATGAACATTTACCGCACGGATTACCGCAGAGCAGAAAAACAAAAAGATCATGTTTTCGTGCGGCGTATCCCCCGGATCGAGGAGGTTCATTCCAGTGTTGGTGCTCATCGACCAATTGACATGCTTTCCTGATCCGTTGATACCTGCGAATGGTTTTTCGTGCAACAGGCACATCAAACCATACCGGCGCGCCGTGTTCCTGAGTACCTGCATCACAAGCTGCTGATGATCGGCAGCTACGTTGGATTGTTCAAAAATGGGAGCAATCTCGTATTGGCCAGGTGCAACTTCGTTGTGCCTCGTTTTTACAGGAATTCCTA
>JAGVJW010000030.1 GCA_020050895.1 bacterium
AAATGCAGGGTGGGTGTAATCAAAGCCCATATCAGAAATGCCTACCACAACACCTTTACCCGTATAAGGCATATTTAATCCTATTCCTTTCGTCACCGAATCCACATGAGTATAATATCTGGCTGAATCCATCTGTTGCCTTACAGGTCGGTCAAGTTCAATATATTCAATATCTGAAAGTTTAGTAAACGCCACTATCTTATCTTTAGGAATACGTACTGTCCAAACGTCGCCTGCTTTGGTTCCTACAATTACTCCTAATTTATTAAACGGTGTTTCATCAATAGCATTGGAAACTTTAATAAATGCACTTACATATTCAATACCATTTGTTTTGTATAAACCAACAGAACGATTTTTCTCAGGGGCAACTTCGATGTTATGTAACCATTGCATCAGGTTGGCAGAGTACCTTACATTGTCAGGTTGTGCTTGCAGCTTTGCCGATAGGAGTAACAGAAATAAGACCAGATTCAATTTTTCCATTTGTAAAATTTATTAAATTAGGTGACGTATTTGTCAGGCGGACTTACAATTTTGCGGATCGCATTTTTGCTTACATGAGCATAAATCTCAGTCGTTCTCGATGATTTATGTCCAGGTAACTCCTCTCCTGTATATAACGCAAATCTGTTCCCGATTCCAATAAATGCGTTGCATAACGATACTTTAATATATGCAAATTAATATTTTCCCCGAGTTTGATAAGAATGTCCGAATCTTAGTTGAAAATTACAAGAGGGCCACGTCTGATTTGTAGTTTGAGTTACCAGACTTAACACCCATCAGGAGAGGACCTCTATGCAGTCCAAACATACAGCGATCAGCGGTGATCTTGAAGCGGCATTTTCAACATTGTTAAACGAAGACGGCGACGCGGCTGCGCGCAATTGTGTATCCAATATCGAATCTGTTTGCACCGTGTGCATTCGTATCGTAGCCTGTGCCTTGCTCATAAGGCGCCTCCTGTGGAATGTTTGTAAAAACGAATTTCAACCACAGGTTACGCCTTTTTTTTATTCTGATAATGGCGTGGGTTACAGCTTATCCACAACTTTCTAGAATATCTCTAGTCTGTGCGTCTCATTTGGAATATTTATAAAAAATATTTTCAACCATACGTTACGCCTTTTTCTTTTTCAGATCAAAGCTTGGATTCCAGGTCATCCACAATTTTCTAAAATATCTCCGAGATGTGTTTTGAAGGCATCTGCTAGGTTGGTGATAGCGATCATCGGGGCCGAAATGATATTTAGTGCGTGTAGTAATGACGTGAGCCCAGTGGATAATTTAACAAAATTTGAAGGCAAGCAAGGCGGCTCCATTGTATCGCTCTACGGTCGTCAAATGGATTCCATAGGGCTGTATCACTACATCGCCGTTGACACAGCCGTGCTGACAAGCTTTACTGGTTCCGCCACATGGCAGGATTCTGTTACACAGATAACGCGACGTGGTATGAGTGGATTGAAGAACATGTTGAATTGGGATACTACGGGCACTATTAAACATGAGCAAAGCGATTCGATCAACGCCGTCGGCTCTGTAGCGTTTCCTGGAAGTATAACGTCGTTTGCCGACCTTAAATTGCGGGTGTCCGGGTATACAGGTTGGAGTGGTAACGTAACATCGCAGGACAGGGATTTTATCGATTCTGTAGCCCTGTTCTTTTCGAAGTACAGTACGGCAGGCAAATCACGAGCGCAGGTATACAGCGATCTGATTGGGAAAGCTAGTTCACTGATTACCTACTTTAATTCCCTCACATGGACGGGTACAAGTGCAGGTGAACTCGCTGCTGGCGTGATTCAAACGCTCAAACAACGTGCAGTCCTTTGGGATACAAAGTCTGGGAACCTCCAACCCGGAGATCCTCGCCTGGAACCGCCATTTGCGGTGACTATTGTACAATTGGATGCCCTACTACCTTCGATAAGCATTGACCTGTGATTTTGAGAAGAAGAATGGGCAACTGCATTACAGAGTTGCCATGCTTATTTTATGGGTACGGAAAAGGTTACGTCTCGTGGTTTGTCAAAGAAATAATCCCAAACATAAATGTGTTTCTGTGAGGCTTAATGAATCCATCGGTTATAGTATCATGTGGCGACGTAAATGGCGTCGGCATTGAGTGCTTTGTAAAAGCATTGAGGCTTGGTGTAGCAGACTGCACCATAACACTCGCCATCAACATTGATGCACTCAGGCATTACCTTTTGCTTGCCGACTTGGATGCATTGGTTGAAAGCGACGTAATGCGCGTAGCCGATACAACTGTTCAGCTTCTAAATATCGAACACAAGCCAGAAATTGAATTTGGTGTGGTTTCAAAGTCTTCCGGACTGCATGCAATTGAGTCGCTAAATAAAGCGTTATCGCAGGTTCTTGCTAAGCGGTCCGACGTAATGCTAACATTGCCGATTAGTAAGGAAGCCTGTACTATTGCTGGATGGACGCATCCAGGTCAGACTGAAATGTTGGGTGAGGCAGATGGCAATTCATCGCTCATGGTTTTATGCCACCACAATACACGTGTCGCGCTGATCACCAGCCATGTCCCTATCAATTCCGTGTCTGCGCTAATTACACCTACCCTACTTAAAGACAAGATGATCCGTTTTGCCAAAACCCTTCACGGAGATTTTAAGGTTAACGTACCCAAAATTGCAGTGCTTGGCGTAAACCCTCACGCAGGAGAAAACAGGCACATAAGCAGTGAAGATATAGATATAATTGGTCGGACAATATCCTCAGTAAATTTATTATCGGAAAATCACCCATCAACACACTGGGTTTTCGAGGGCCCATTTGCAGCAGATGGTTTCTTTGCATTTGATGCCTATCGTGAGTATGACGGCATTATTGCGATGTATCATGATCAGGGTCTTATACCGATTAAGCTTCTCTCGCACGGAGCCGGTGTAAACTTCACGGCTGGTTTATCGTTTGTTAGAACATCGCCCGATCACGGTACTGCTTTTTCAATTGCAGGGAAATCGCTGGCGCAGCCATCGAGCACACTTCAAGCTCTCAATCTCGGCATCGAAGTCTTTCACGCACGCACTAGCGCTGTTTAGGGGGTAAACCAAGCGCAGGGTTCCTGTCAAAGAATCCAACTGGCTTCAATGAAAAACCAATGTGAGCAGACGGCATTACTGGCCAATCCTCCGGGCGGGGCTGATGAGTTAATCCCATCGTATACCACAAAACAATATCCTTGTTTCTGAGCGATTCATTGTTTTTGACATATTCAGGCAATCCATCGCCCCCTTCAGATTGATTCGGAAAATTTCCGGCAGCGTATAATTCATCGTCACGATACCTGGTTACCCACAGATGATGTTGTATAAATTCCGCTCGTCTAGTTACAAAGTTTTCGGGTCTCAAATAGGGAACCGAATTGCCATGCGGAATAAGCGCATAGGCAGTATTACCATTAAGAGTGTTTCGGGTGTCAGCAGAGGTTACCTTCCACATACGCGCGTGCTGCAAGGAAACATCGCTGACGGCTTCCTTTTCGTACAGGAATTCATAGTCATCCATTTTGATCGCATTAGAGAATAAATTTTCTTCGCCGCTCGGAGACCATTGGTCTACTTCGCTAACGCGATTTGAATCTCCATCAACATCGAGATCGATACGGAATGAAAAGTAATGCTGGTGCGACGGAGCCACAATGTTGGGTGCCACCAGAGCGCCATACATTTGCCCGCCTTCTGATTCAATATTGTAACTCGTATCGCGAACACCTTTAGGTAGCAGTATACCCGACAGTGAAACATCGCATGTAATCGACCCATCCAGCGATAATATGTAACTAATGCTATAATCATAGTTACCTACAACGGTAGTGTGAGTGATTACCAATTCACGCCCCCTTCTCACTCTATTCTCACCCGTAAACGGATCTGCATGTTTCCACAGAACACCAGCATCTCTTTCATAGAGCCCGATAGCGTTCCGAACTTCTTTCACCTTACCCGATGCCTGCACCAGCGAAGCACTTATTGTGCGCGCATTCGTTGGGATATCTTCTCCAAGGGTGAGAGGCGTTGTAAGACTACCAACTCCATATTCACCAACGTCAAAGGCATTTCGCCAATACCAGTACCTTGATGTATCGCCATAGGGCACTACCATTTCCGACAACGAAATTCTGTGTGCGATTTTTCTCAGTTTCTTTCCATCATCAATCTGCACGTTATGCAGAACAAGACCTTCTCTAGGAGACAAAACAACGGACAATTTCCAGTTAGCCCATGCTACTTCACTACCCTTCAGAGTAATTGCAGCATTCGGATTCTGTGAAATCGCGAAGGGGGCAAGTTTTATTTGTTTTGATGTTTTGTAGACATCATTAAAATCTTGAGTAGGCTTTGCAACCGGTGCAAAATCGGCATCGTGAAACTCAGTTACGCGTTTAGCATCAAGGTTCACCGTACAAACCAATCCTTCTACCGGTCTGTCGTATAAATTTGATTTTCGATTCGATTTCACATATGTCAGCGCTCGTATTGTGCGAGCGTGGGAGCTTGTCAGCGGAACACCGCTTGCCCAGACATCAATGGCAAGATCATTCGAATCCAAGCCCCTTCGCAAAATTGCTTGTCGCCATCCTTTATGCTGGCGGACAATTGCCTCTGCCGAATCATATTCATCGCTTGCCACCATTGGCTGCACATGTTCAACCAATTTCCATTCAACCACGGCGCCACTTTTAAGATCCGTACTGATTTCGTGGATACGTCGCGCCAATCGATCGCGGAGAACCGTCAGAAGTTGAGTTGTTGAATTCGGCGTTACAATTGGGTGTTTAGGCAGATCTTTCAGACCGCAGGAAATAAACTGTACTGATTTCGGACAGCGCTGATCAGCTTTGATAACTGAAACAGTACGCTCGATTTCTTTTTTAGAAGGTTGGACAAATGTGGAATTAGCAATAGCATGTTGTTGGCCAGCAAACATCACAGCCATTGCACCGAGAATGATACTGAGAAGTACAGGAGACTTGTATGAAATGAAAGTGTGCAATCGTTTGCAGAAGTGTCTACTTTTTAATACCCATCATCACGAGGTTCAGACGGTACGAATGATAGGCCGTTACCTTTTTGATCCATACTTAGCCATTCAACAGTATGTACAGATGGATTGTACCACTGATGTCGTTTAGCCCAATCACTAATGTAAAGTGAAATTATAAACTCAATCTCTGCCTCAGCTCTCCCACGTAACGCAGGAGTGTTGACTTCAACGTCTTCTGCAAATAATACTGTATGCGAAGACATTAACCGATATGTTAAATGAACCAGCACCGATGGGATCTATAAAATCCCGTTAATTTCAACAATATGACCATCCGCCATTATAACAAATAAACCATACTGGCTATCTGGTATTGGCAAGCCCCCATTAAGAACTTGCGAATAGACAACATCATTGATTGTGAAACTAATTGTCACAATTGCTTGAGCCTGACCATCTGCGACGGTTTTAATCGACGTCGCTAAATTGGGAGGCAACGTTGTTGCTGGGCGCACTGAGATTATTCCACCGCCAGCGATTGATGCACTAATATTGCTAACAACTGCACCAACGTTATTTAAAATTGATGATAACATGTCAACCTTTTTTTAAGTGAAACGCCTCATTAAACAGTCGCAACAAGTTAAGGTAAATCCAATTGTTCCAGTATGGAATTCATTTGCAATTGAAACCACCAATGTTTAGTGATTGATCTTGCCGGGAGGAATATGCCTCCCGGCAACTTCCCCGGCAGCATATCTCTCCCGGCAACTTCCCCGGCAGCATATCTCTCCCGGCAACTTCCCCGGCAGCATATCTCTCCCGGCAACTTCCCGTACCAGTTACCGTGGCACCTGGCACTACCGTGGCACCTGGCACTACCGTGGCACGTGGCACGTGGCACGAAAAAACCCCACACACCGCAAGGTGTGTGGGGTTTTTAATAAAGAACCTGGCGACTACCTACTCTGCCACACCAGTTCAGGTGCAGTACCATCGGCGCAACGGGGCTTAACGACTCTGTTCGGAATGGGAAGAGGTGTATCCCCCGCGCTATCGTCACCAAGAGATGTTTCAAAGAAGTGCCACGTGCCACGGATTAAAAGCCAAATGTATTACGTGGCACCAGATACGTACTCTGCACGGTGGCAGGAGCCACAGTGCGGAGCAGAACCAAGTCATGACGGCCGAAGCCGCAGAGTGAATGTGCATTAAGAGTGGGGATTCAACCGATAGGAAGACGGTTGGGGCAAGCTCTTGGACGATTAGTACTTCTCGGCTGCACACGTTACCGTGCTTCTACCTGAAGCCTATCAACCGGGTCATCTCCCCGGGTCCTACATGGATGTCTCATCTTGGAGTGGGTTTCGCGCTTGAGATGCTTTCAGCGCTTATCCTTCCCGGACGTGGCTACTCTGCCGTGCCACTGGCGTGACAACAGATACACCGTCGGTCCGGTCATCGCGGTCCTCTCGTACTAACGACGACTCTCCGCAAACATCCTGCGCCCGCATAGGATAGGGACCGAACTGTCTCACGACGTTCTGAACCCAGCTCACGTACCGCTTTAATTGGCGAACAGCCAAACCCTTGGGACCTTCTCCAGCCCCAGGATGCGATGAGCCGACATCGAGGTGCCAAACCTTGCCGTCGATGTGGACTCTTGGGCAAGATCAGCCTGTTATCCCTAGCGTACCTTTTATCCTTTGAGCGACGGCCCTTCCACACAGTGCCGCCGGATCACTAAAACCTGCTTTCGCACCTGTTCGGGATGTCTCCCTCACAGTCAAGCTCCCTTCTGCTTTTGCACTCTGCGCACGATTACCAACCGTGCTGAGGGAACCTTTGTAAGCCTCCGTTACTCTTTAGGAGGCGACCGCCCCAGTCAAACTGCCCACCTAGCACTGTCCCCGCGGATCCACTCCGCCGGGTTAGAATCCGGTCACACCAAGGGTGGTATTTCACCGTTGACTCCACAGGGCCCGCAAGCCCTGCTTCAACGTCTCCCACCTATGCTACGCATGGGGTAACCAAACCCAATACTAAGCTGCAGTAAAGGTGCATAGGGTCTTTCCGTCCATATGCGGGTAACCGGCGTCTTCACCGGTACCACAAGTTCGCCGAGCCCGTGCTTGAGACAGTGCCCAGATCGTTACACCATTCGTGCAGGTCGGAACTTACCCGACAAGGAATTTCGCTACCTTAGGACCGTTATAGTTACGGCCGCCGTT
>JAGVJW010000065.1 GCA_020050895.1 bacterium
ATAGCAAGGCATGGTGCCGATGCAGTCCGGTTTACAATGATCTACCTGGCGCCGATGGGAACAGACGTGCGGCTCGATGTTGATGAATCATCTCAGGACATCCCCTCGATGGAAATCGGCAGAAACTTCGCTAACAAGGTATGGAATGCGTGCCGATTCCTTCAGATGAAAACCGCAGAGTTAAAACAATTTAGCATAGGTGGCGATAAGCCGGAAGCACAAGAAGAGTTTAGAATGGATGCCGCCGATATCTGGATTGAGTCGAGGTATCATTCAACGGTACTACAAGCAACACAGGCATTGGCGGCGTATAGGCTTACAGAGTATGCCAGGACTCTCTACGACTTTATCTGGAGAGATTTCTGCGATTGGTACGTAGAAATTATAAAGGTTCAATTTTTTGATGCAACAGAAGAAGCTCAACGATCCTCGCTGCTCAGGCATGCCTTTTCAATCATTGAAGGTATTTTAAAACTTCTGCATCCAGTAATGCCGTTTATAACCGAAGAGTTATGGCACGGCTTGTATGGTAAGGATCAGAGCCAAAGCATTTCCACGGAAGCTGCTCCTACTTCTGACGAATCGAAAATTGATAAAAAAACAGAGCAACAATTTGAAATTACTCAAAGCTTGGTAGAGGCCATCCGCAGGCAGAGAGCAGAAATGGCAATCCCGCCCGGTAAGCTACTGCCCGTTACTATTCGGGCTGACAAGGAGTTGGTACCACTGCTTCAGTCGTTATCTCGACCAATTTCATCGTTAGCCCGATGCAGTGAACTTGTAATTGGCACCGATTCTGTAAAACCATCCGGATCCGTTGCCGATGTTGTGCGAGGAATTGAATTCTACCTTGTTGTAGAAGGTTCGGTAGACCTGGGTAAGGAACGCGAAAGGCTTGAAAAGGAATTACAGCGTCTTGCTAGCGCTATTGGAGGAGTGGAACGGAAGCTGAGCAATGAAGGGTTTATCAGAGGAGCCAAGCCCGAAGTTGTTGAGACTGAAAAGAAGAAGCTTTCCGATTGGATGGATGCTAAACAAAAGATAGAAAAGAACCTGAGTTCATTATGAGCATTGTATCTATTGTAGAACCCGTTAGAACGCCTGTTGGGAAATATGGTGGCGCGTTAAGTACCGTGCGCCCCGATGATTTGGCTGCCTTAGTGATTGCAGAAGTACTGGAGCGGACAGGCATCGATCCTGCCCTTGTAGAAGATGTGATTTTGGGTTGTGCAAATCAGGCTGGTGAGGATAACAGAAATGTTGCTCGCATGGCGTTGTTAATAGCTGGGATGCCCTATACCGTTCCCGGATCAACAGTGAACCGTTTATGTGCGTCTTCACTTGAAGCTGTGATGAGAGGGTCGCATGCTATCCGTGCAGGCGAAGCTGATGCCATTCTTGTCGGAGGTGTTGAAAGCATGTCCAGAGCCCCCTACAGCATTCCAAAGAATGTATCGGGAAGCGCAATGTTTGGTAACCTGACGGCATACGATACTGCTCTTGGGTGGAGATATCCCAACAAGAAATTGGAAGCTCGCTTTCCGTTAGAATCGATGGGTGAGACGGCTGAAAATGTTGCCGAACAGTGGAAGATTTCGCGGAGTGATCAGGATGACTTTGCGTTGCAGTCGCATCAGCGTGCCGTTGCTGCACAGAGTGCAGGACACTTCGACGATGAACTCGTAGATGTGCCCATAGAAAGCAGGCAGGGAACAACAACCGTTAGTGTAGATGAGGGACCGCGGAGAGATACAAGCAAGGAAAAATTATCTTCACTTCAACCGGCATTTCGAAAAGGAGGATCGGTAACGGCAGGCAATTCGTCGTCGCTCAACGATGGAGCTGCTGCCATGTTGCTGGTATCTGATTCTTTCCTTGAACAACACACAGAACTCCAACATCAAACGTTTGCAAAAATTGTCTCGAGTAGTGTTGTCGGCGTCGATCCCAGGATTATGGGAATCGGTCCCATTGGTGCAATACGCAAGGCATGTGAACGCGCAGGCATCGGCGTTACGGACCTCGACGTCGTTGAAATAAACGAAGCATTTGCATCGCAGTCTCTTGCTTGCATTCGCGAGTTGGGTCTGAGCGATTCGAACGTCAACGTCAACGGCGGAGCAATCTCCATCGGTCACCCTCTGGGCATGAGTGGTGCACGCATCTTATGCACGCTTGTTCGTGAAATGAAACGACGTAATGTGAGGTATGGCGCTGCTGCTCTTTGCATTGGCGTTGGACAGGGACTAGCAGTAGTGGTGGAAAATACCTAGGTACAAATGTTGGTAAGTCGTTAATTCTCTCGTAGTTGTACTCATTGTACCAAGGTGCAGAGAGTGAGAAGTTTGCATCTGCGTGAGCAGTGACAATCATACACCTCTGGATGTTGCCACAGGCCTTGACAATCTACTTACAATCCTCCCAGCTGAAGTCATTCTCTTGCATAGCCCAAGTGGGCAGATACATTTCGCCAGCCACGCTGCACCGTTGGTTTTTGGGGAGGGCGAAAGACTCGGAGGACAGAACTTTCTCGACAAAGTTCATGTAGATGATCGAAGTCGCGTGCGCGATCTCTTCATGGAGGCCGCTACACGCGGAGCACATCCAATTCCGATAACCATCCGCATCAAACGGTATTTACAAGATGATGCGTGGGTGGTTCTCTTCTGTGTTGCCGTGAAGGATGGATCTGGTAGAGTGATTGAGTTGCACACCACACTGAGAGACGTCACGCAACAAATTGCTCTGAGAGACAAGATTATCGAGTCAGATAAGCTGTCCCACATGACGAATCTTCTTGCCAAGGTAGGGGGCTGGTATTACGATGTTGAAACCCAGTACATGCATTGGTCCGAAGAAATCCGAAAACTGCACGAAGTCTCTAATGAGTTTGAGCCTACAATGGAGAATAGTATACAATTTTATGATGATCATGACATGGCAACATTGCGGCACCTGGCAACCGAAGCGGTTGAAACAGGCGAGATGAAGGCAGCCGAAGTTCCCATGACAACTGCTCAGAATAATAAAAAATGGATTCGGGTGATTTTTCGTGCCTCACACGAAGAAGGTGTGCCAACGCGTTTGTATGGGGCTTCTCAGGATATCACAGAAATAAAGAATCGGGAACAGGAATTGGCTTCTGTTGTTATGGAACTCACGGATCAGCGCGATCAGCTTGAAGAATTCAGTCACATCATGTCGCATCAGCTACGTGCGCCTATTACCAACCTGTCACCGCTGGTGTTGTTGCTGGCTGAAACCAGAGATGATAGGGAACGGAACGATGTACAGGCAACACTCAAGGATGCCGTTGAAGCACTGCGAATGTTATTCGACGATGTGTCTACTGCTGTCCGCGTAAGGTATAAGGAAAGGGTCTTGGAAGAACGTCTAAATGTTGCCGAAATAGCAAATCATGTCCTGGAGAGAATAGCATCAAGTTTGCGCGATGCAGGTGCCACAGTGAGAATTCATACGGAGGAATGTCCGTACGTGGATTATCCGTCGGTGTATCTGCAGGCAATTCTTCAGCAGTTAATAACTAATGCGATTCGATTCGCACATTCGGTGCGTAAGGTTGAAGTAGTTATTAAATCAACAATGGAAGATGGCAGACAGGTATTGATCGTTCGTGATAACGGAGCAGGGATTGATCTTGAAAGGTTCGGACAAAAAATGTTTAGGTTGAGAAGCACATTTCATAGGCAATCGTCTGGCAGGGGAGTTGGGCTGTTTATGATCCGGACAATTGTTGAGGCCTTAGGGGGTGAGATTGAAGTCGACAGCCAACCAGATGTCGGCTCTGTGTTCAAGATCATCCTTCACACAAACAGAAGTGAAACATTATGAGCAACAGTATTTGCGTGGCTTTGGTAGACGACGACAGGATTTATCAGTTTACAACTGAACGGTTGCTTCAGAGATTGGGTATTGACATTTCTTTCCTGTGGTTTAAGGATGGTGAGGAAGCTCTTGATTACATGGAAAAGCACAAACTTGAAGCGAATGCCTTGCCCGATATTCTTATCGTAGATATCAATATGCCCTTCATGGATGGATGGCAGTTCCTTGATGCCTTTAAAGATCTAAAACCGCTGTTCGCAAAACCCATTGATATTTATATGGTCAGCTCCTCGATCGACGACAGGGATATGCGCCGGGCGCGGTCTATTGCCGAAGTTCGGGACTACGTTGAAAAACCAATTACTCGAGAGAAGTTGTTGGTTATCCTTTCAGCGATTTCTCGGAACTGATCACGCTATATTTGCGGTATGTATACCGCCCCAAACCTTGTACTGCCGCGCATAGAAAACCTCAGCAGTCTCGATGTATATCTTAGGCATGGCGGCTTCGATGCGTACCGACGTGCCATTCACTTGTCGACAGATGAAGTAATAGACGAAGTGAAGCGCTCTGGGCTTCGTGGAAGAGGCGGAGCATGCTTTCCCACGGGTCTCAAATGGAGCTTCATGCCCAAGAGCGGCGAAAAGCCAAAGTACCTGGCTATCAATGGTGATGAATCTGAACCGGGATCATTCAAAGACAGACAGATTTTTGAATACAACCCTCACCAACTTATCGAAGGTATTCTCATCGCTGGTTATGCCATGGGTATTTCCAAGTCCTTTATCTACATCAGAGGCGAATACCATAAGTGGGTGCGAATGATGGAAGATGCATTGGCAGAAGCTTATGCCAAGGGCTACGTTGGATCAGGAATGAAACAGACATTTGGGAACGATTATACAACCGACATCGTTGTGCACAAAGGCGCAGGCGCTTATATATGTGGCGAAGAAACGTCGCTGATGAGCTCACTTGAAGGCGATCGAGGATATCCGCGTTTCAAGCCTCCATTTCCCGCAAACAAAGGCCTGTGGGGAATGCCAACAACAATTAATAACGTCGAGACACTTGCTGCCATTCCACCAATCATGATGTTAGGGGGCGATACATACGCGCAGATTGGCGCTAAAGGCCATTCGGGTACAATTCTTTATGGCGTGAGCGGACACGTCAACAACGCCGGCGTATTTGAATTGCCAACAGGTGTGTTATTAACTGACCTTATTTATGATTATTGCAAGGGTATTCCGAACAACAAACAGATCAAGGCTGTTATTCCTGGTGGTTCATCCATGCCTCCTCTCCGAGGTGATGAAATCGCTGGTGTTCGACTGGATGAGGAGTCCCTAAAGGTGCTGGGTACTCACATCGGGACGGCAGGTGTAATGGTTATGGATGAGGACACCGACATTGTTGCAGTTACACTCAGAATTGCAAAGTTTTATCATCATGAATCATGCGGACAGTGTACGCCTTGCCGCGAAGGGTGCGGCTGGATGGAGAAGGTCCTTCACCGAATCCAGGATGGCGATGCAACGTCGGGCGATATCGACCTGCTGTACGATGTAGCCTCGAATATCGAAGGAAATACCATTTGTGCCCTGGGCGACGCAGCAGCGTGGCCAGTAAAGGGATTTATCGAAAAATTTAGAGATGAATTTGAAGCTTTGTGCAAACCGCGTCGTTCATTTGTAGCGCTGAATGTTGTGCATGGTAAACGAACAACGGCATCAACGCTCGTTCGTCAGGCGTGAATATTGGCTTGATTGGAGGATCGTTTAATCCGATCCACATTGCTCACCTGATCATTGCCGATCGATTCGTCGATCAAATGCACTTGGATCAGTGCGTTTTTGTTCCTGTCAACAAGCCCCCTTTCAAAGCAGAAAGTACAATTCTTGCTCCGTCCGCAGACAGGTTGGCTATGGTGCGGCTTGCCACAGTCCAGCATGCGAAGTTCAGCGTAAGTGACGTTGAAATAAAGCGTGGAGGGGTTTCTTATACGATCGACACGATACGCCACTTTGCTGAGCACAATCCGGGAGCTGCAATTTCAATTCTCATTGGGAGCGACCAGGCAATAGAGTTCGTGAGGTGGCACCATTGGAAGGATATTCTGCGCGAATCGCAATTGTGCATTGTAAGGAGACCGTTTTTACTTACCCCTGAGATGGAAGAGAGAATAACAAGTACACTCACAATAGTTAATAAACCTCCAATTTGGATTACTGCACCGCTACTTGAAATATCCTCAACCGATATTAGACATCGCGTCAGCGAAGGCAAAAGCATCAATTACCTAACAGTAAAAGCCATTCGCGATTACATTGCGGAACACCACCTGTATCATTGAAATACGTCATCATCATATTACTAGTTCTCGTGGCAATGGGAATGGTTTTCCCCATGGCGTGGATGTTTGTTGTATCGGTAAAAGAGAATGCAGAGCAGTATTCATCGTTAATTGAGTTGTTATCGGCACCGATAACACTTCAGAATTATTTCGATGCGTGGAAAAGCGACAACTTCCTGCGATATTTTTTGAATTCTGCATTTGTTGCATCGGCTGTTACGGCAGGCAACGTTCTTTTTTGCTTATGGTGTGGTTATGCGTTTGCACGTGGGACCTTTAAGGGAAAGAGAATTTTATTCGCAACCATATTGGGAGTTCTCATTGTACCACAACAGGTAATTATGATTCCCATGTACAGGTTGATGGCTCAGCTCGGATGGATAAACACATATTGGGCATTAATCATACCGTGGCTTGTAACTCCATTTGGTGTATTCCTTGTAAAGCAGTATCTGGAGAGCATGCCATCTGACATGGAAGATGCTGCCCGGATAGATGGAGCCGGTGAGTGGTACATACTATTCAAGATTGTGGCGCCTCTTTCAAAACCCGTGCTGACGATACTGGCTATTTATACATTTCTCTCGAATTGGAATTCCTTCCTTTATCCCTTCCTTTTCACAAACGACGAAGCTCACCGTACGTTGCCCGTTGGTTTAGCATTTTATCTGGGCAAGCAGTCCATTGATTGGGGGCATCTTATGGCTGGCGCAAGCATTGCGGCATTGCCCGTAATTTTACTCTTTGCGTTGTTTCAAAAAAGTATCATCCAGGGCTTAACGGCTGGAGCATTGAAGGAATAACGTCGTATTATCGCACTATGCAAACGATTATACAATCGCGATCAATTTCAACCACAGTACTATTATCACTGAGCGGAACTCTTGCCATCGTTCTGTGTTCGCAGATACGCATTGATCTTCCGTTCACACCAGTACCGATAACTGGGCAAACATTCGCAGTTGTTCTATGGGGTTTACTGTTTGGTGCGAGAGCAGGAGTCGGTGCGGTATTAACATATTTGACTGCTGGTGCTCTTGGCATGCCAGTGTTTGCAGGCTTTGCATCGTTCCCGGCATTGTGGGGACCAACGTCGGGCTATCTCATTGGGTTTATTCCTGCAGCCTGGCTCGCTGGATTATTCAGGGACAGTGGCTGGACGCAAAACTTCATCTGGGCAACAATATCATCGGTAGTAGCAAGTTTGCCAAGTTTTATCATTGGTACCGCTGTATTGATTGCTTTTGTAGGAATCGAAAATGCATTTCTCATGGGTGTAATTCCATTTCTCGTTGGTGACGTTGTTAAGAGTGTCCTTGCTGCTGGAATTGCAACTGCCGTTAAGAAGAAATAATGGAGCTCGACAAATACCAAATCCGGCTTATGGCAACCTTGATTGCCAATGAAATAGAGAGCCGGCATAATGCTGAGTTGGCACCAAAATGGGAAAATGGGATTGTTGTTTTTATTCCCAATAATCCATCACTCAAACAGCATGAGCTTTCGATGGACAGGTTCATGCACAAGGTAGTGATGGTGCGAGATAATCTTCGTATTCTTGAACAACAGATAAACTCAAACGCATCGTTAACCAATGGGGAAAAGGTTCGGTTGCAGGGATATATTACACGTATTTATGGATCCCTGACGTCGTTTAACTTTATGTTCGCAAACGAGGAGGATAAATTTTCTGGATCTCAAGAGTAACACCTAATACAGAGTAGCAATTGATTTTTGCGTGCCGCATATTTCTGTTAGTCCAGGCAGTGTTGTTTATTTCGTATGCAGTGGCATCGGCGCAGACGATAGGAACAAGACCGGGTCCAATGCAATATCCCGAGGCTCTTGCGCCATACAATTTTAAAACAGCATTGGAAATGGCATTTCTGAAAATGCCCGAAGCAGTGGTTGAAGAGTCCGATACATACCGATGGCCAGCGTGGGCACTTGATGTTTTTATGGGTTTGCCGGAAAATATTGTTGCAGAAGGAAAGATCACAACACAGTTTATTAACTGGCATTTTCAGCTTGGGACTAAGTGGCAATGGTCGCCAGTCGAAAATGTTAGAACCTATGTGGGTGTGGACTACGCCTACTTTATGGGAGGCATTGGATCTAGCACCTTCGATAACTCCAACAGGTCATCGTTTGCTTATGTGAATGTCTCTGTAGGCTATCATTTTAATAAGATTACCTTAACACTTAAGGAAGAGTTGAATTATCTTTTGTCAAGGAAGGATAGGGCAGGCGACGTAACCATCAGATCGTTTACCAATAAATTTAATGGAGTCACAACGTCGCTATACCTCGAGCAGGAATTCTGGAAGGATCAGCAATTTCTTATTGGCATTAGGGCTAATTATCTGAAATTTGTTTATCAAAATTGGTTGCTCTTCCCTGTATCAGAAGTGTATTACTTCGTTCCGGAATTTGTATTCGGGATTCGCTTGTGAGGTTGATATCGCTTTTCATTCCATTGATACTTGTCTCGTCTTGCACAGAAGGTATCCTGCTTGAAGTTCCTGAATTCCGACGTGGCGGATTTCTATCGCAGACAGATGATTTGCCGGTATCCAAGGCTGCAAAATTAGAGGGTGTATGGGAAGTGGTAAAGGGAAATGAAGTTTTTGGAGATTCTGTTGCCATTACGATTTCGGGCGATAGGATTACAGTTTATGCCCAACCTAGTGTTGGATACATTGTACTCGAGACTGGCGTTTTGGATTCTGTTGTCTTTCTTCAGGGTTATTGGCGGCAGCAGGTAAACTCGAACACAGGACTCGCAGACTTATACCTTCCAAAATTTCAGGGAGGTGGGTGGGTAAGCACAGACAGCTCTGCCAAACCAGATACGTTCCTCATCGTAGGCACCTATGGCAATGGAGAAGCGAATCCGGAAAAGGACCTTGTATTGCGATGGGTTCGTCCGTTTTCTGAGCGTGCAAAGCAACCCTTCCTGGTTATTGCGCACAGAGGTGGGGGAAGAACTTCAGACAGAATTTCTTATTCTGAAAATACTGTCGAATTAATCCGCATTGCCGAAAGGTTTGGCTCCAACGTAGTCGAGATAGATGTGCGTTTATCTCGTGATGGGATTCCATTCATCTATCACGATTCAAACCTTAATCCGCGTCTTGTGCAACGCGGCGCTCTGGTAGGACCACCTGAAAACTACCCCATGAAGGCGTTGAAGGATTTTGTGACTCTGATTCATGGGGAATCGATACCTACTCTTGAGGAGGCTCTGCAGACAGTTGTCTTTGAAACCAATCTTCGCGGTGTATACCTTGATACAAAGACGGAAAACGTTGGGCTTGTAAGTAAGATGATTCCGTTGGTACAGAAGGCTATTCAGGATGTTGCATTAGTTGAGAACCGGCAGCCCCTTACCATTGTGATAGGTATTCCCACACAGGCTGTCTATGATGAGTTTGTGAGTATTCCCAACCACAAACTTGTCCCCTCGTTGTGCGAGCTCTCACTAGACCAGGCCATTGCTATTAACTCATTAGTGTGGGCCCCACGGTGGACGCTGGGTACGCAGGATGCAGGGATACAAAGGGCACACAACCAGTTGATGGCAGCGGTAACATGGACTATGGATATTGATGAATTTATTAAGGAATACGTCAATAATTCCAGCTTCGACGGAATCCTTACAAACTATCCGTCGTTAGTCAAATATTATCAACTTATGCGATGATTGCATACTTATTGATAATATCATCGGTTATCATCTGCCTCGGTACAGACGTCAGTGCACAGAACACCGATACATTGTATTCATTAAACGCTACAATCGGTGGTGGATATTCACTTGATATTTCGGAATTAGCAGCGCCTACAACCGGGCTCGAAATTAACCGCAACCAGTACAGTGTCTTTGCACGTCTTATGTGGCAACCCGAGCATTTATTGTCAGGGGGCATTGAAGGTGGCTACACAGTTTTTTATAGCGTCAATGCGCAGGACCGCGGTTCAGCATATCGCAGTGCTGTTCCATTCTATTTGGTATTGTCTATGAAGATTCTGGATGGATTGAGCGCCACTACGGGGTTTGGCGTCGGAATCGCAAGCAGTACAGTAATTGGTATAGGAGAGACCATCAACAGTTCATCTGTATCATTCGCATTGATGGGAGCCATTCAATACCTGAAGCCGATCAGCGACAAGTTTTCACTCGGCGGCGAAGCACGATATACGAGCCTAGATTTATACGACGACGAATTAATTTCCCTGTCAATTCTTATAACCTACAAACTACTCGAGTATTGAAAGAACACAGTCTTGTTATCTAATTTATTAGGAATACGTTCGAAGTCTGTGATATTCAGGAAGTTGTGAAGTAGTCGATACCTGCCTAAGACAGGACAAACTCGCAGCTTCCCGCTCCTTACCCGGCAAGTTACCCGGCAGCATATCTCTCCCGGCAAGTTACCCGGCAGCATATCTCTCCCGGCAAGTTACCCGGCAGCATATCTCTCCCGGCAAGTTACCCGGCAGCATATGCCTCCCGGCAACTTCCTACAACTCAAATGGTGTATTGCAGCTCATCCCGCCCTTTCGGGGAAGCCCACTCTCCGTGAGGAGAGGGGGCTGGGGGTGAGTTCTTAAACACGAATTCACTTTTTAACGGCATGTTTCCCCTCGATGAAATGCTTAAGATCCCAGATTAGTGCGCATGTCAGGAGCAATGGCATACTCAGTATGCACTTGAAAGGGAACTCTCAGGTGAATTATCGTTCGTTTGACGTTTATTACTAAATACTAAATATTGCGACCATTCCCAGTTATACTAACAACTAAATGGTCTCCATTGCAAATAGTAGTGTGGGACTTCGTCTCGAAACTTGGTAAGAGGGTCCTCTTCAGATTGTCATAGGATGAGCGGTAAGGGAAGACGGACATCGAGACGCAAACTGCGGGACCGACGGGGCTCGAACCCGCGACCTCCGCCTTGACAGGGCGGCGCTCTAACCAAACTGAGCTACGATCCCGTTCGTTCTGAGTGGACCCAAGCGGGATCGAACCGCTGACCTCTTGAATGCCATTCAAGCGCTCTCCCAGCTGAGCTATGGGCCCGTCCATTTTGAACGGACTGCGAATATACGGCTACTCGCGAATGCTAACAAAGAACGCAGAGAGTACTAAAAGATAAACTGCAAGTCGCTCCATCGTCTGTATCGTCCGTTTTCTAATTGCTGCAACTCATCGTGCGATCCTTGTTCAACAATCGATCCATGCTCGAATACGAAAATTCGATCGCACTTTCTTACTGTACTTAATCTGTGTGCGATGATAACGGTGGTTCGGCCTTTCATGAGACGCTCGAGCGCCTCCTGAATGAGTGCTTCGCTATCAGCATCGAGTGAGCTTGTTGCTTCGTCGAAAATGAGAATAGGCGGGTTCTTTAATAGTGCCCGTGCAATTGCAACACGCTGACGCTGCCCACCGCTGAGCTTTATTCCGCGCTCTCCAACAGTGGTCTTCATTCCTTCGGGAAAACGTTTGATAAATTCCATTGCATTTGCATGTACGGCCGCAGCTTCGATCTGTGCATCGGTTGCGTCGATTCTTCCATAACGTATGTTGTCCTCGATACTTCCTCCAAACAAGACGATGTCCTGTGGTACGATGCCTACACAACTCCGCACCTCCGAAAGTGTAAGATCATGTGCTGCAATACCGTCATAGCTGATGATACCCGATGTTGGCTCGTATAATCTCTGGATGAGTGAAGCCGCTGTGCTCTTGCCTGCACCACTTTCACCAACAAAGGCAATGCGTTCACCAGTCTGGATCGTCAACGACAAATCGTGAATGACTTCTGCCTCTGGACGTTCGGGATATGCAAACGATACATTCTGAAATTGAATCGACGTCAATGCAACCGTGCTCCCCTCGTTACCGGACTCTTCAGGGGGCGTTCCCATCAGCTCTTTAATTCTAACAGAAGCGCCAAGTGTTTTCTGCACCTGGCCAGTGAGTTCGGCAAATGAGCCCAATGCACCGCCAACAAACATGGCATACATTAGGAACGACAACAGCTTTCCCATCGTGACAGTTTCGCTTGCAACAAGACTCGCTCCATAGAGGATTACGGCTGCTATGCCTCCAAATATCGTAAATATTATGAATGTAACGAATAAGGCTCTTATGCGAGCACCTCTCACTGCTAGTCGGACGTTCTCTGATATTGCTGAACGGTATCGGCTGATTTCCAGAGACTCGCGTACAAACGACTTTACAGCTGCTATTGACTGAAGAGTTTCCTCGACGATTGTGGAAGTTACTGCAAGTGCATCCTGCGTTTGTGTACTCAGCTTTCTGATTTTTCTGCCCAACACATAGGCAATTGCAACGATGATAGGTGTGCCTATCAGGATTGGTATTGTAAGCGCTAGGCTTGTACTAACGATGATGATTATTGATCCGACAAGAAAAATGCCCTGTCGAATCAATTGGAGAATGCTGAAGGAAAATGTTTCCTGAATCAAAGAGAGGTCGCTTGAGATTCTTGACGTTAGCTCGCCTACACGCCGCTGAGAAAGAAACGACATGGGTAAACGCACAAGCCTGGAAAACAAGTCTGTCC
>JAGVJW010000181.1 GCA_020050895.1 bacterium
AGAGTCAAGCGATACGTGTCCTGGTGGCGACCGATGTTGCATCGAGAGGCATCGATATTGTAAGCCTACCCTACGTGGTTAATTACGATGTTACCGATACTCCGGAAACGTATGTTCATCGTATCGGACGAACCGGCCGCGCCGGCGAGTCTGGCACTGCAGTTATGCTGGCATCACGCGAAGAAGTAAAGAGTGTTCGCGCCATTGAGTCGATGATGAAAAAGTCCATTGACGTCGTGCACGATCATCCATATGCTGATGCATCCTACTCGGATAAGCAAACCGAAAGCCCTTCCGGAAAACACAGAGCTCGTTTTTCCGGCGTGAGAGATGCAAATACATCAGGTCGGAGCTTCGGCAGCGAGTGGAACCACAAAGGCAACCGCAATGGCGGTGGATTCCGTGGTGGAAAAACGTCTCGCAACAATGGTCATACTAGAAGGGCAGGGTAAGGGGCTGCCAGTGCTTAATAATAAAATTTCATATCTAGCGCTGCAATGATCATGGATATGTGTGGGTCTACACCCTGAATACTTGAAAAGACCCACGTAAACTGAGTACCATGCGAAAAGTGTTCGGTACCAGTATATCCGAATCTGAGAAGGATATAGGTTACCTCATCGGTAGTTCTAGCGTCGACTTTCGGAATCTGACGGTATCCGATACCTAGTGATATTCATAGAGGAATGCCGATGACGTGATCCCTGTTGGTGCTGAGCGCCGCTGTTGAAGAGATGGCAACGCCTGCAGAATTGGATCGCGACGCCGACTCTGCATAGCCCCCTTCCACATTTGCAACTAATCCCAGTGCAGGGTTGAATGCATACGCGCTGTGTACACCAAACACAGCGCGCAGCGCTGGCTTTGTGTCAAGCAGCGGATTCGTCGGAGTAACCTTTCCTGAGTCGATGATACCCTTAACCCATCGGTTGAGGTTAATTGTAGTTCTATCATTGTTGCGCAAGTCCAGACTCGTGGTAAAAGAAAAGTTGTTGGCTTAAACAACCCTCAATTTCCAACCGATTCCATTGCCGATCTGTGTGTTAACGCCTTGTGAGAACAAGGATGAGACATTTGTGCCTAAACGTCCAACAACATCGAGATATATGTGAAATGATATCCAATCCTTGATCTTTTGTTCATGCCGTGCTGGAATCGACATTAGTGCTATATCACCCCTCGGGCCTACAACAATATTTTCGCCAACTCTGAAGATGGGAAAATCAATGCCCATAGTTGTTCCGCCACGAATATTAAATGTTGTTACAGTACGGATATACGGATCGAGAATTCCGAGCGGTTGGCTGAAAGTGTGATTTCCGAGTCGCGGTTCTTTATGTGTGGGTGACGGCCATTCCAACGCTGGCTGAGCCTTCATTCCCAGCGGAATTACGGCTGTTAACCCAAATTGCAGCCCACTCTGACGTATTGCAGGTGAGCTTGAAAATCTGTTTGTTTGTTCCGCAAAAAAACAAGATCGACAGATCCATGCTGGTAGCGAGCTTCAAAGATCAGATAAATGGGGTCCAGCTATAACCTACACCGGCAAACAGTAACATTTCAAAGCTCGTCAGTATGTCCGAAACATCTTTCTCTTCGCCTGCTTATACTTTCACGGTTGCTCTGCTAGGTAATGAAAAAGCAGCTCCTGTCGGGAAAAACCATCGCCGCGTGCTACTGTATATGCGCATTCCAATTGAGATGTTTATGTTGTTGAAATAAGCTGCTGTATAATAAATCACGGAGTCTCTTAGTTCACCTTCCGACACGTACGTTTCAAGGTATGATAAATATGTTTTGCGTTGGTCGAAACCTGGCTGGATAATCAAAGAAATGTCGGGCGTTACAGCGTATATACCCGTCAAATACACACCGAATCCGATCCCAGATCGAAAGAAACCATCGGTGGGATTATCATCGGAAAGAGATGTGTTTTGAACTGTTCCACCAACTCCTAATGAGATCTGTACCGATAGAGTTGCGTATGTAGCGACGAGTGCTATTACAAATGCGATGATTCTATTCAAATTCAAACCCAGACAGAAACGATCTGTATATTTGTTTGAGATTAATCAAAATGTTGCATGTCTGAAGAGCAAACACCAAGCGAAGGTGCTGGAAACGAAACCTCCGGTGCTGGCGACCAGAAACCAGATGTACGTCGGAGAAATAGGCGGCGAGGTAGAAGCAAGACTAAGGGGATTGTGAATCAGGGGGCTACAGAGACGATGGGGCCGCAAGCCAGCGTTACACCACCCGAACCGCAAAGTCCAAGTAACCAGCATGGTCCGAACCGTCCGCAGAGATCAGAACGACAACAGGGTTCTGCACGACAGCAAGGCTCTGCACCACAACAGGGCTCTGCACCACAACAGGGCTCTGCACCACAAAAGGGCTCTGCACGACAGCAGAGTTCTGTCCGACGGCAGGGACAGCCACCTCAGGCGAAACCCCTGCACACTGATAAATCGCAGCCTAAGCCACCAGATAAGGCACCGGCAACGGAGCAGGATCATCCAAAAGCTAAACGCGTGGATAAGCCGCAGGAGAAGCAGCCGCGTCCACCGCGCATTTCTGTGTTGAACAGGCGCCAGACGCGCGGAGAACCAACATTGCCGCCTCAAGAACCCGAAGCTCCTCCCTTGACTCCAACTCGTACAGCGAGTTCGGTGGATGAATATATCCGTCACCTTCACGGGTGGCAGCGCGAGGTAGTATCAACTCTTCGGTCTATCATCCGCTCTCAATCGCATGACAT
>JAGVJW010000209.1 GCA_020050895.1 bacterium
ACTGAAGTAGGAAGTGATCGCGTACCCGCGAAAGACGAGGATTGTTAGACAAATCGAGGTCGCGTATGATTCTGATCTCATCAACGGACAGTGCAATTGTGTCTGTCGGGCTCTTCTGTCGATAAAACTTCTCGAACTGCGATGTGTCGTGATAGTCTCTATCACGAGCCCACTTCATAAACGTTTTGAGAATCTTGATATAGTTAGAGAGCGTTGCATCGGTAACGTTTTTGAAACTTGTCAACCACGCAGAGTATTTGGAATAAAACTCAAGGGAGATTGCGTTGTATGTGAGATGAACCTTGTGCTGCGAGCCAAACTCTTCGAGTGACTTTCTGACGACCTTATATGCCTGAATTGTTCTGGGTAAAGGCCTTGTCGTGGTTGTTAAGCCTGTTGCAGATCGAAGTGTGTATGAGTCGATGAATTCATTGAAATCGTCAAGCAAGGAAGATTTGCCATTTTCGTGGTTATGATTTGGTGTTAGCAGGTCTTGAACTTTTACTTTCAGTTCATTGACAATTTCACTCTTTGAACTCGTTGAATGACCGTTGAGATGCAAGCTGTTGTATACGTCTGTGACTGCGCGACTGATGTTCTGCATCCGCATTTGATTTGCATTGCGAAGAGGATCAGTTGATCGTGATTCTTGTCGTTCAGTATTCCAGTGCTTTGGTTCGAGTGAAATTCCTGTACCGAAACGTAAACGTTCCCCAAACAAAGCAATGTTTAACATGACTACGCTTCTCGCTTCGTTGGGCTTGTCCAAATAGAATGAAATACGCATTCGAAACCGTCAGTAAGTGAAATTCAGCCAAAATTCACTGGCTAATATACTGACGAAAAAACGAAACCCAGCGCAACGCCAAGAATCTGGCGTACAGACCAATTCCAACTATCTATCTTATAAATCAATAAGTTGTATTTCTGGTTGTTTCAGGACGTTTCCTGAAGTATCACTATACGTAGTCCCGAGCGGATTCGAACCGCTGACTTTCAGCTTCGGAGGCTGACGTTCTATCCAGCTGAACTACGGGACCGAATTTCAAAGTTAGGGAATTCAAGGGTTGCCATGTGGTGGCTGGTGATGATTGCTTTGCTTCGTCATGCTGAACGAAGCATCCTGCAAACATAGAGCCCATCTGTACCGTGATGATATGGATCGAATTGCTGCTCAAATTCGACCTTGAATGTTGGATGCGTTGTGAGAAATTGTTGTACAACATCTTCGTTCTCCGCAGGGAGAATGCTACATGTTGCGTAGACTAATGAGCCCCCTTCCATAACATTCTCTGCATTCTCACTTAAAATGGTTATCTGGTTCCTTACGAGCTTTTGCAGTTGTGCTGGAGTTAACCGCCATTTGGGCATGGGCATGCGTCGTACTGTGCCCATTCCACTGCATGGTACATCTGCAAGCACAACATTGAACAATTCTTCGTGCTTGGCATTTACCCGATGCGAATTGGAGGGTACAGGTCGGCGCGACGTTGTTTCAACTTTGACGTTTTGTATTCCAGCCCGTCGGGCACGATGATAAATTTCTTTAAGACGCATCCACTCGATATCGCGGGCAACGATTATGCCCTCTCCCTTCATTATGTCTGCCAAATGCAGCGTCTTGCCCCCTGCGCCTGCACATGCGTCGAGAACACGCATGCCAGGCACGACGTTGCATGCCAATGAAATAAGCTGGCTTCCCTCATCTTGAATTTCGACCACACCTTTCTTGTAGAGTTCATGCTGGAGGAGGTTTGAACGACGCTTAAGAATGATTGCATAAGGGGCATGTAATCCGGGTTCGCATTCGATATCTTCTGAGCGCAATTGTGCAATAACTGCATCGCGTGTTGCTCTGCGTGCATTAACGCGCAAACACACAGGCGCTGCTTGCATCATTGCTTGCCAAACTTTCTCCGCATCATCCTGCCATCGTCTGCGAGTCTCTTCCAATAACCATCGTTGTGTACAAACCTGCACCTCAACTGGCAGCTCCTGTAACCATTCTTCAAATCCAATCGACGCTCTCCTTATGGAGAGGGGCTCGGGGAGTGGGGACACACGTAAATCACGTGGATAGGTCGGGGAGGCATGTAAATCACGGGGCTCGGGGAGAGGCGATGCGGCTGAATTCAGTGGCTCTGGGATCGTTGCATTTGAAACTTCATAAGCCGCTCTCACCACATCTGCACTGTTATTTTTCTTCTCCCATGCCTCAGCAATCGATAATATCCGCAGTGTGTGGAAGGCAAGACTGCTGATAAATCGTCTGTCTGATGCTCCGATGTACTTTCTTGTACGCAAATACTCCGACATCACAGCGTCAGCCGGCTGTGTGCGCTTGCGCATAATGCGAACAATTTCGCTGGTGTGGCTAAGTAACGAATCTAGTGTCATTGGTCCTTGGACAACAGTCAATGGGAAACAATTTATCGTTACTCACTAACGCGGACAACGATTTTTCCAAACTGATCGCCACTTCTGATTCTGTCGAATGCACTGATGGTGTGCTCCAGATCATATACTGAATCGACGATGGGGACAATCCCATGAACACTAATAAAAGATAGCATATCGACAAAATCCTTTGATGTGCCCATGGTGGTGCCGAGTAGGGTTAGTTGTTTCCAGTATATACGATGAAGGTTAAGGTTGGGGACTGCGCCTTTCGATGTTCCGTAAAACACAAGGCGTCCTCCAGGCTTCAGTACATCGGTGAGGTCGTTTACTGTATCGCCTCCAACAGAATCTGCAATTACGTCAATACTCAATTCTTTTAATTTCTTCTTGTCAGCTGCGGACATTACAAACGTGTCTTCATGCTGTTCAAGGCGGATTGCATCATGCGCACCCAGTTCCAACGCTCGCACAAGTTTTTCCTGCGATCTGCTTGATACAATTACATGTGCACCAGCAGCAACGGCGAATTGCAGGATAAACGTGGCAACGCCCCCTCCCACCCCCGTAATCAAAATTGTTTCATTGCGTTGCAATGAGCCTCGCGTAAACAATGCGCGGTACGCTGTTACCCCCGCCATTGGCACACAGGCCGCTTGCTCCGCTGTGAGATGGGAAGGGGCAGGGTAGACGTTTGCATCGGGCACACAAACGTATTCTGCGAGCGCACCTTGAGATGGCATGCCAATTGGATTGTAGTTAGGTCCTTGAGCACGGTAGTCGTCGCCCCATTGCATCGAAGGATCAACGATAATGCGTTGTCCCGTTTTGTATTCAGATGAATTTGCATCGGGCGCCATCACGCCACAGATATCGCTTCCCAATACAACTGGATAACGAATCTGGGCATATTTTCCTTCTCTGATATATTGGTCACGATGGTTGAGCGAGGTGTATAATACGCGGACCCTACTGAATCCATCCGGACAAACAGGTTCCTGAATGTCTTCGAGTTCGAAGGAGTCGGCCTTGAGGACAAAGGCTTTCATTGCAGATGCAGTATTCTGGAGTAAGTGGAAGTTGTCACAATTATACAGCGTGCACAGTCATCCGAATAATTGGTCTTGACGGTTGGAAAAGGATCGGTACATTGCCTGTATGCTGCGTGGCTCTGACAGGCTTCGACACATTTATCTGTTTGGTAATTCATGAAACTACTCGCCGCATCATCACTCTCGCTTTTCGCTGTTCTTGTTGCATGTTCGGATCAGCCATCACAGCCAGTCTTCAAGGAGCACGAAGCAGTTACCTCGATAGAGCTTACACTCATAGCTAATCAGCAGCCGCGTGATACAATTATAGTTGTTTGGCAGGATGTAGATGGTCCCGGTGGAGTAGCACCCGATAGAGTTGACACCATTCGAATAGACAGCTCCAAGTCGTACTTCGTAAGAGTGCGTGTATTCAACGCATCCGTAATCCCTGCCAGAGATCTTACGCCAATTATCAGGCAATCCGAAGAGAGCCATCAGTTCTTTTATAGCCTCGGTCCTTCTTCGCTTGGAACCGTTGGTGTGCTGGACCTGGATTCGCGTTATAAGCCGGTAGGACTCAGCTTCGACCTGTCGGCTAATACGGCTGGTGTTGGTAAATTCACGGCAATACTTTCGCATTGGGTTGATTTCATGAATAAAGATGGCGTCACACCGAGCGATTCAACCGACATAACCGCTGAATTCCCTATTGAAATCGACGCACAATAATTATCGACCAATGCCCTTTGACCGTTGAGTAATGATTAATCTCGACCTCACGCTTCCTGAAATACGTTTTGTAGTTGTCGATGTCGAGACAACTGGAGGAATAGGAGGCGATCATAAACTTATTGAGGTTGCATTCCTGGTTATTGAAGGGGGTTGCATAAACGCATCGTTTTCCTCTCTCATCAACCCTCATACGTCAATCCCCGAGTTTATCTCCGTAATGACTGGCATCACAGATGCCATGGTCGAAGATGCGCCGGATGAAGATGAAGCAGTGGCTCCACTCATAACAGAGCTGTGCAAGGAGCGCACTGTGTTTGTTGCGCATAATGTTGGATTCGATTGGAGCTTGATCTCTGCGAGTATCATACATAACGGTGGACTGATTCCTGAGATTGCAAGGCTATGTACATGCAAACTATCGCGCCGGCTGAATCACGAAATCAAACGTCACGATCTTGCAACTGTCGCTGAATTCTGCGGCGTAGAGCATAACCACAGGCACAGAGCCCTTGGCGACACTGAGGCAACAGCTTCCTCATTGTTAAAGATGATTGAGCGCGCCGTGTCTGAGTACGATGCCGTCACGTTGGGAGATTTACTTGCGCTACAGTATGCACCGCGCATCATTCCGCGAAGGGAATCGAAGGCAAGGGCCGAACTTGCCCCCTACCTAAACGAGATTCCGGAAGAGCCCGGCGTGTATTATTTCCTGAGCTCTAAACGTAGGGTGCTGTATGTTGGCAAGGCGAAGAATCTAGCGCAACGGGTGAAGACATATTTTCACGATGCGCCGCTGCATGGAAGAAGCGTAAGCAGGATGATCCGATACATCAAGCACATTACATGGAAGACAACTGGTACTGAACTCGGAGCGATGTTGCTTGAATCAGCGGAAATCAAGCGCATTCTTCCAACGTACAATGTTGCATCGCGAGAGTATCGGGCACCAAATTTTCTGCGCTTCACCAACGAAGCGTTCCCACGGCTAGAGCTCGTGAATCATGTAGATGCCGATGGTTCGGAGTACTTTGGACCGTTTAGAAGCGAGTTCATGGCAAGCCGTATACGCGACTCAATCATGCGTGCCTACAAGCTGCGCTCATGCGATGGAGAATTGCATCCTGCTGCCGACAACAAACCTTGCTTTGATTACCATATTAAACGATGTTATGGACCCTGCGCATTGCTTCAATCGCACGCCGAATATTTGAGCGCCGCTACGGATGCAAAACAGCATTTAACAAATCTCGAAAGCGGTGCAGTGGCAGCTTTGAAACAAAAAATGGAAGAGGCAGCCGCCAACCTCGAATTTGAACATGCCGCAATGATGCGCGATGGACTCCGCGAGATTGAACGAATGATGATGTTAGGGGGCGAGCAGCGCCTGGCTGTGACCGATATCAATGTTGTGATTGCAGTGCCGACGCAGTACCGTAATACCTCGGTTGAAATTTTTGCACTACACAGTGGACGTTTGAGGCTTCAGCGCATCATTGCAGTTAGTGAATCATTGGATGGCATTGTCAGAGAGTTGGCAGATATTTACGCAATGCCCCCATTGATGGAGAAGTTTTCTGATAGAGAACTCGACGAACTTCGCATCATCACTTCCTGGCTGCACCAGAGAAAGGAACAGGCGCGCACGTTTGTTGCTGCATCAACCAACTTCAAACAATTGGATCAGCAATTGTCGGATCTGATTAGCCGAACTCATGCTTAATGATATTTACAATCCATCGAATGTAGTCATAGATGTCCGATCACCGTCGGAATATCAGCGTGGCCACATACCGCAAGCCATCAGCATTGCCCTCTTCAGCGATGATGAGCGGGCTGCTGTGGGCACAGCCTATGTACAGGAAGGCCACGATCGTGCAGTAGAGATTGGACTGGAGTATGTTCTGCCCAAGATGTCGACCTTGATCTCATCTGCTGAGAATTTGCGCGACGCAGCAATCAAAGGTACCGTTATACTTTACTGCTGGAGAGGAGGAATGCGCTCCGCTGCATTTGCCTGGCTACTAAGGAAGGAGGGGATAGAAGCTTATACTATTCCGCGGGGCTATAAAGCGTACAGACAAAAAGTAATTACCGATATCGGTCAGCATGGCAACTTCATTGTACTAAGCGGCAAGACCGGAACTGGCAAGACACGTCTGCTGGAGGAACTTCGGTCGAGAGGTTGTGCAGTAATCAATCTTGAAGAGATTGCACGGCATCGTGGATCAGCATTCGGTTCCATTGGAATGCCCCACCAGCCCACGAGTGAGCACGCCATGAACGTAGTGCACAGCGAATTGATGAGTTATTCAAACAACCAGACGATTATTATAGAAGATGAGAGTCAGTCGATTGGTACAGTCTCGCTTGATGTTGGCTTGATGGAGCGAATCCGATCTTCACCCAGGGTTCTGGTAGATGTTCCGGTGAACGTGAGACTGCAAAACCTCTGCATGGAGTATGGAACTGCCGATCCGATGCTAATCGAAAATGGGTTCAGGAAAATTCAGCGAAAGCTTGGCGGGGCAAGATTGGCTGTTGCATTGTCTGAACTGCACAAGGGAAATTTCTACGATGCCGCAAGGGTGGCGCTCGATTACTATGATGCCACGTATGAGTATACACTCAGAAAATGCGCATCTACAATTGTCTCACGAATTTCGAGTAGCGACGGTAATATCAATGCACTCGCCGATCGTGTTCTGGATTTGATAAACACAAAACATCTGCATGGACTATAGACTCACACAGTACTCTCACGGCGCCGGATGCGGGTGCAAGATTGCTCCTAAAATTCTCGACGAAATATTGGTATCGGCTCTGACGCCCCTTACCGACCCGCGTCTAATTGTCGGAAATACTTCGAAAGACGATGCCGCCGTGTACGATATGGGCGACGGCACGGGCATCATAAGCACAACAGATTTCTTTATGCCAATCGTTGATGATCCCGTCGACTTTGGACGCATTGCTTCAACCAATGCAATCAGCGACGTGTATGCCATGGGAGGCACTCCACTGTTGGCAATTGCAGTTCTCGGTTGGCCCATCAACACTGTCCCTATAGAAGCTGCGAGGCTAGTATTGGAAGGGGCTCGCATTGCCTGCGCCGATGCCGGTATCGTGCTTGCGGGCGGACATAGCATAGACAATCCTGAACCGATTTTTGGTTTAGCGGTAACGGGTAGGATCAATCTTGAACATTTAAAAACAAATACACAATCGCAGGCTGGAGACGCACTGTTCTTAACTAAACCGCTCGGAACTGGAATCCTTACAACGGCACAAAAGAAGGGGTTGCTGCAAGATGAGCACTCAACGCTGGCGCGCGACGTTATGGTGCATCTCAATAAGGCTGGAGAAGCATTTGGTAAACTTGATTACATTCACTCGATGACGGACGTCACGGGTTTTGGTTTACTGGGTCACCTCATAGAATTATGTGAGGGGGCTCATCTTTCCGCGAACCTCGAATACGCTTCTGTGCCCCTTATCAATCACGATGTCATTCATTACTATCTCGATAACAACTGTATACCCGGCGGTACAAACCGAAATTGGGATTCGTATGGGAACAAGGTCTCGTTAATTAGTGAACGTCGGCGACACATTCTTTGCGACCCGCAAACAAGTGGTGGTTTACTTGTAAGTGTAGATCAGAATCAGGTTGATCGATTCATCGAGGCACTTAACAGGATTGACATAGCAGTGCATCATATCGGTGTAATGACGGAAAAGAAGGATGTTACCGTTGTCGTTTCATAGGCTGGGTCCCCTCGTTGAGTATAGTCAGATACTAAGGTTATGGTCATGCATGATCCGATGTTCTTTCTGATCATTGACCTTTTCATAGACATGAAACCTTTAATAGCAACATACACTATTAAAGTTTTGTGCCAGTTTGTTTAATAATTGTGTCTTTTATTAAACACAAGAATAATAAGGATGAGGCTAATTAAAGTAAAAGCCTGTTTACTTTAATTATCTGTTAGTCACCAACGCAAAACGCGTTTTGCACGATTTCTGCACTCATCAGCCAGCAACTTCGGCTTCAGAACTGTTAGTTCGTGCGCCCACGCCATCACCCAGGAAATCAGTTCTGGAGAAAGTGGCGCAAACATTGAGAGCTCAATCGTACCGTTTCGAAGGGTTCGGAATTGCTGTGAGTTGTGCCACTCTCGCGATTTAAAAAAAGGTGCAGCATCCTTGTTAATTCGTAGAATGATGGAGTGCTGTTTGCCATCGTACACTCCGTAACGCTCGCGTCTGAATGCCCCCTCGCTGAAAACATGCAGAGTATCCGTAACGTCGGTTGCGCGTTCTACGTGTTCAATTGCATCCACAGCTAACGTAATGTAGTGCTTGTATTTCGGATGCCATGCAGCAACATACAGCCGTCCGGAATGATTGATGAGTCTGCAGAAACTAACAACGAATGTTTTCGATACAGATGTATTCATCGAGCGATATTTCACTCTATCCCAATGTGGGTCGACAATTGCATCAACGATTTTCTCGAAAGCTTCATCACTAACAGTATTCATGAAGCGTCCCGGCGAAACATCTGCAACAAGATCAGTCTCCATAAACACCGTACCTGGTGCAGCCCTATCCAGCTTTCTCAGCAGTGTATCCACATCGCGTTCAACACGTGTTGCACGAAACGCTTGCAGCACTCCTTTCAGCAGATAAATGCTGAGCACTTCGTTCTTTGCAATGGAGAGGGGTGCAAGACTCCTGTAAGAGGATGGGATTGACCACAAAATGGAACGCCCCATGGATTCGCGTAAGAGAGGAACTCCCGCCTCTTCAAGCACGGTAAGGTCGCGCTGTATCTGTCTCTGCGAAACCGCCTTCCTATCTGGATTCGAGGCAATTGCATCTGCAATCTCATTTGTCGTCATAGCGCGTCCACTCGAAAGCAGGTGCAGGATTTTCAGAATGCGTAGAATCTGTTGCGACATACTTCAACATTCGTATTAACGACAAAATACGTCGCAATACAATAGATACTTGCAGAAGCAAGCAGTACAATCTTCCATGTTATCAGCGTGCACAGAATGTTTTCATTCGGTAACCTCAATTCTAATGATGAACGGATTCAGGATTTCTTTCAATCAACAAGCTCTTGTTTGCTATGCTATGGGTTGTTTCCCGTTAGAAAAGATTTTAGCGTTAGTTCTATCCGCATCGAGAGCTCGCACATTTCGGATGTCTACAGAAAATCGACTAACGCTTAGGCTGTGGTGCCGGCGTGGATTATTTCGTGGACGTGGGCTCGTGCTAATGCCTGGGTGTGGATATTCTATGGCCTGCGCTTTTTGTATCCACTTCATCGTAGAGGGCCACTACAATACCGTAGGAGACATTTATGCGTAAGGGATCTGGATTGGTCGCGTTGATCAAAGTGAAAAATATATCACTCACATTGTTGCTGCTTCTTATTGTGGGATGTGCAACGGCTCCAAAGCACTATTCCTTTACAAGTACAAAGGCGATCCAGTTAACACCCGAAGAAATTGAACGCCGTGTAGTTGAGTGGTGCGGAAAGAATGGTTTTGCTGTCACTGCCGCCAACGCCAGCTACATTGTTGCACATTCAGACTTAAAAAAGATCGAAGGAGCGGAGTTTGATATTTGGAGCGGCGCAAGTAGAGACTCCATGGTTGCCGACTGTGGCGGTACAGGCGTTGTGAAATATGTGCCAGTGGAAGGCCATTTGAATGTTGCTATTAGGCCAATGCAAGCAATGAGTGCAACAGAAGTTTCTGTGTCATTCCTTCCCAGTGCAGGTGGCCATGTTG
>JAGVJW010000029.1 GCA_020050895.1 bacterium
AACAGATCCACCGGTATCGGAACCCAGAGCTACATGACACATCCTAGCGGCAACAGCTGCAGCAGAACCTCCAGAAGAGCCACCCGGTACCCGCAGAGGGTCCAGTGGATTTTTTACCGGACCGAAATATGAATGCTCGCTGGAAGATCCCATGGCAAACTCATCCATATTCGTCTTGCCAATGATTAGTGCTCCTGAATCCAATAAACGCTCAACAACTGTAGCATTATAAACCGGATGAAAGTTTTCGAGAATTCGCGATCCGCATGTTAGCCGCAGACCTTTAAACGAAATGTTGTCTTTCAGGGCAATAGCCAGTCCTTCCAGCGGACGCTGCAGACCGCTTGCATAACGTTCATCGGAATCACTTGCCAGACTGCTGAAGACTTGTTCGCCAACAGAGATAAAGGCATTCAGATCGCTTTGTTGATTAATTCGCTGCAGAAATTCTGCGGCCCTATCGGCAACACGAACACTTCCGGAAGCAAACAATTCTCTGTCTGCAGTAAATGTCAATTCAGAATCAGGCAACGTCATCTTTTTTTTCAGGGGGCGTATCAGGCTGTTTATGCTGGCGCGGTGTGGCGTCGGGGTCAATTCGTATTGTCAGATTTTCTTTAAGGTCTGCGCTCACGCTCTTCATTGGTTCTGCTACATCAGCAGAGATATCGCGGATTTGCTGCGTAAGATCTTCCTGCGCTTTTCGAACGTGGCGCATACCCTTTCCCACAGCGCGTGCAAGCTCGGGAAGTTTTTTAGGGCCGAATAGAAGAAGGACGACGAGCAATATCAACAGTAGCTCACCGCCACCAACGTCAAACATGGAAATTCTCCGGGATCAGTCCTCTTTAGACGAGGATTTTTTTGCATCATCCTCCGTACCATCGACGGAAGCAGCTTTCTTGAACTCTCTGATTCCGGATCCGAGACCGCGCATAAGCTCAGGAATTTTCCTAGCTCCAAACAAGAGAACAACAATCAAAAGTATTACGAGAATTTCGGGCATTCCGATGGTAGGCATTGCGTTTCCTTTTATTTGTGATCAGGTTATGGTTTCGATAGCTCTTTGAACGTGCATAGAAAGACTTTCAAAGACTACCATACCATCAGAAGAACCAAGAACAGGCTCGATGGCACGCTCCGGGTGCGGCATCATTCCAAGAACATTGCCACCTTCGTTAATAATTCCAGCAATGTTGTTAAGACTTCCGTTGGGATTCGAATCCTGAGTTGCTTCGCCAACGTCATTAACGTATCTGAAAACAACTTGATGTTGTGCTTCGAGGCGTTCAAGCACTTCAGGCGGTGCTATGTAACGTCCTTCTCCATGGGCGACGGGAATACGCATCAAGCCATGGCAGGCACTTGTAAAAGGAGTATTGGTGTTTTCGACTCGTAACAACACATCCTTGCACACAAACTGCAGATTCTCGTTACGAATCAGGGCTCCTGGCAACAAACCAGATTCACAGAGAATCTGAAATCCATTACAAATGCCGATTACCAAGCCCCCTTCATTAGCAAAGCGTATTACGTCCTTCATGATGGGCGAGAACCGCGCGATTGCGCCGGTGCGAAGATAATCTCCGTATGAAAATCCTCCCGGCAAAATTATTACTTCGGCACCGGATGGAATTGCCTCATCCTTATGCCACACCTGAACGGCCTGATGGCCAGATACAGTTGCTGCATAGCGTGCATCAGCATCGCAGTTAGAACCGGGGAATGTGATAACGCCGATTTTCATTGTTTCATTTGCCCATTCTTGCGCGGTTCAAGGATGTCTACGCTGAAGTCCTCCATTACAAGATTAGCTAACAATTTCCTGCACGCATCTTCAACCAGGTCCTGTGCAGTCTCCTTGTCGGGTGCATGTACATCGAGCTCGATGTGCTTACCAATGCGCACATTGGATAACGCCGGCATGTGGAGACTATGCAGGGCATTCTCAACAGTCTTTCCCTGAACATCGAGAATAGCTTTGCGGAGTGTAATTGTTATGTGAGCGAGGTAATACTTCATGGATGTTACAAAGAGAAAGGATCGGGGTCAGGTTCTTCCAGTGTATCGTCTTCTTCCTCTTCTCCACGCGCACGGAAGGCATTAACAACATGTCGAATTGCTCCGCCTACCATATACAGCATCATGACGGGGAAGATAGCCTTGCCACCTGTGACCAACGATATCACTAAACCTGCTAAAAATACGAGAAAAAACACTGGACGTTGCTTAAATGAAGCTGCTGTAGGCCGGGGTACGTTGTCGTACTTGATGGTGCTGACCATTGCAAGCGAAGTAATTATGGTAACCGACGTAATGAGTATTGGTAGCCAATCGGTAGGTATAAATTCCAACCTGTGTGTAAACATCAAATAACTTACAATCGTGAAAGCTCCTGCAGGAATTGGCATCCCACGGAAGTAGGCTTTGTCTTCGAGACCAGATAGCTGAACGTTGAACCGGGCAAGGCGCAAAACACCTGCCAGTGAAGGCAGCGAAGCCAACAACAATCCCCAATTCAACCACTGATGAAAGAACATCAGGTAGAGCATGATGGAAGGGGCGATGCCAAATGAAACCACGTCGCACAGTGAATCGAGCTCCACTCCACTGCG
>JAGVJW010000274.1 GCA_020050895.1 bacterium
CCGGCATCGCCGGACTTGCAATCATTCGTGTTTCGGGTACCGATTCATTTGACATTTGCAACGCCTTCTTCCATGGCTCTGAGTCCATATCACAATTCACCGACCACACAATCCATTATGGGTGGTGGACGGATGGAGGACGGAAAATCGACTCGGTAACGTTAACGGTGTTTCGGAATCCCAACAGCTATACAGGCGAAGATGTAGTGGAGATTGGTTGTCACGGCGGTGTTTTCGTTACAGACCAGATCATCTCCTCCTTACTATCAACATCAGCGCGTCATGCGGAACCTGGTGAATTCACAAAACGTGCATTTCTGAACGGAAAATTGGATTTCCTTCAGGTTGAGGCCGTTGCAGACCTCATCCACACGCAAACACGGGTGGGCGCTCAAATAGCTGCCCGGCAGTTAGCCGGAGGTTTTACGCACCGCCTGAATGATGTGCGAAACGTGCTATTGAGCGCAACATCACTATTGGAAGTCGAGCTGGACTTTTCCGAAGAGGGATACGAGTTTGTTAGTCGATCTGCTTTCATCAAAGCTCTCGACGAGGCAGTTAACCTCACGTCTACGTTGCTCTCGTCTGCTCAGTCGTCTGAAATTCTTAGGTCGGGCTTTGCCTGTGCCGTAGTGGGCTACCCCAATGCCGGTAAGAGTTCGCTATTTAATGCATTGCTGAATCGGTCGAGAGCAATTGTCAGCAACATTCCAGGAACCACCCGCGATTATCTCGAGGATGCACTTGTTATCGATGGTTACATTGTGAACTTGTATGATACTGCTGGCTTACGCCACACGGAAGATATCATCGAGTTACAAGGAGTACAATTAACCTCATCGGTGATTGAGCAGAGCAACATGGTGATACTTGTTAATGATGCCTCTTGTGGGTTCGATCATTCCATTGCCTTACAGTCCGACATCGCATCAAGATTCCCTCATATCCCAATTGTGTGTATACAAAACAAGATGGATCTGGTTGAAGGGGGCCTACCAGAGACCAGACGAAATGATATTACGTGCTCAGCACTGTCGGCCAGTGGTGCAGAGCCCGTAAAAATTGCGCTCTTTGAGCATATCCGGCAAAGTAGACAAGGATTCGACGACGCTCTGGTTAATAAACGTCAGGCTTTACTCCTTGGTGAAACACGTCAGCACCTTCTCTCCGCCCGCAACGCACTTAACGATGACAAGTCTGCAGATCTCATAGCCATCGACGTGCGTTCAGCAATCCGATGCCTTGGTGAGATCACTGGTGAAACGTGGACACCTGATATTCTAGATGCTGTGTTCGCAAATTTCTGCATTGGCAAGTAACGTAGCATCCGTCTAAGCCAGCGCACTTTGTGTGGTACGTTCGGGAATTTCTGTCCGAAAAAATAGGCGTCTGTTAAAGTGCTGACATTGTACCTATGGGATCATTTTGGCTAAGCAGACTTTCAGTAGAAATAGAAGAGGATATTAGTCCATTTGTTCATATATTAGTGAACTACTAAACTAACAAGCTATGACGGACAAAAAGATATTTGAACTCCATGCAGATGTCTGCAAGGCATTGGGGCACGCACTGCGTATCCAGGTGATTGACTTGTTGCAGGATGGAGAACTCTGCTTTACCGACATTCTCGAAGTAACGGGAGGGCTGAAGTCTAACCTATCCCAACATCTATCTGTGATGAGTAGGAAACGGATTCTAACCGTGCGCAGACAAGGTCAGTGCAACTATTACTCACTTTCTTCAAAGAAAGTAGCGCGCGCTTGCCGGTTGATGCGGGAAGTATTGGTAGAAAACCTAAAACAGCATCAATCGCTTCTGGAAAAACTTTAAGCATCGCATTATGAAGATGTACTACCCAAGCCCCTTGACATTCGGAGAACCTTGCTCAGAGCTAACATGAAATGGTACCCTTCTTCATTCGTTGATCAAGGGTCTGGATCAGTCAGTAATAATTCCACAGATAATTCTAACCACAATGGAGATGATGCACATGCCACTCATGATGTTAATTAGCGGACTCATGATTATGAGCTGTAACACAGAATCGGAATATTCCGCTAAGGTTCAAGAGATAGCTGACAAACAGCTAGCGCAATCCACTCAGGCAGAACCCTGGACGGATGCACAACTGATGCAACCCGCTACCCTCGCCAAAATGCTTACGGATAGTAGTAAGCACCTTCCACATGTTTACAGCATTGGCCGCGTTGGCGCAATCAAGAACTCCATCGCATTTGGTCCGGCACAGGAGCCAAAAAACCTGAACAAATTCAAGTCTGAAATACAGTCATTGCCGAGAGATGCCGACATTGTCATCTACTGTGGTTGCTGCCCCTTCGAGGATTGTCCCAATATCCGACCAGCTTTCAGTCTGCTTAACGAAATGGGCTTCACTAAACACAAACTTCTCAACCTAACTCATAATCTAAATGTGGACTGGATTGATAAAGGATATCCAGTAAATAAGTAACCTGACCACTGATGTTAAATGGTATTTCAGTTTCTGGTACCAACATGTTTTACTACAGCAATCTATGGTAATAACTATAGTTATTAACGACGCTCCCTACGGAACAGAAAAGGCATACAATGCTCTGCGACTGGCAAACCAGTTGGGCAAAGACCATGAACGAGTAACCGTGCGAATCTTCTTGATGGCCGATGCTGCAGGTTGTGCCGTTGCAAACCAATCCACTCCAAGCGGATATTACAACATAGAACGAATGCTGAAATCGTCCATCGCCAAAGGAGCTGAGGTGAGAATATGCGGAAGCTGCGCCGATGCTCGGGGACTAAAAAATGTTGAACTGGTTGAAGGAGCCAAAATCAGTTCAATGTCCGAATTCAGTAACTGGGTAGTAGAAAGCGACAAAGTGCTCGTGTTCTGAACGAAGTTTTTCTCTCTTTCATAGGTGTGTGCTGGCCTTCTTGCCTCCAAGCATTTGTGCTGTCCCTCCTAAGCACGTCATAAATTTTTAAAGTTTTTCGTTGGACTATACGTTTGTAGATATTAAGTTACTAACTATAGTTACTTTTACCTTTCGCTTGTACCGAGATGAGAATTGTGTTGCCTTAAATGATTCGATTAATTGCGAACAATGTATGTTTGGATATGCTGTCTAATTACGAATTGCGCCCTTTGGAGATCGATGACTTCAACTCCTTTCTCGAAATCCAAGGTGATGCGCTAGTGAATTCTCCCGAAGTATTCGGTTCAGATTACCACTGGTTCGAGCACCTTTCCTTATTGTCAAAGGAGCTTCGATTTACAAAGTACATGAACTATCCATACCAGTTCCTTCTGGGCGCAGTACGCAGCACTGGTCAAATCGACGGTATGGTAGGCTTCTCTTGCGATTATACTCAGTCGAAGCTGCGACATAAAGGAAAGATTTGGGGAGCATACGTACGACCGGAATGTAGATTCAAAGGAATTGGAACTAAACTGATCGAATCCGTTATAGAAACTGCACAGAATACAGTTGACTGCGAACTGATTCATTTGTCTGTAAGCACAAGTAATTCGGATTCGTATAATTTGTATTTAAGAATGGGATTCACCGTCTATGGCACGGAGCTTCGCGCCTTGAAAGTTGGCGACGAATACGTTGATGAATACCTTATGGTAAAATTTCTACGATAAATTAGTGTTTCACGTGAAACAGGCCCTATATGTTTCACGGAATGGTTTTACTGCTGTATTAATGGACCATTTCCACATTTTCTCACTTGTATCCTGTGAACGCCTACATTTTTGATGTCTTGGTAGTTGGCGGAGGTCATGCTGGCATAGAAGCCTCCATTGCCGCTGCCAGAATGGGATTATGTGTAGGTTTAGTTTCTATGGACCAGCACTCGATTGGCCGGCTCTCCTGCAATCCTTCTGTTGGTGGGACGGCAAAGGGTCATCTTGCCAAGGAAATAGATGCCTTGGGGGGCGTGATGGCTATACTTGCCGATGCTAGCGGGATCCAGTTCAAGATGCTCAATACTTCCAAAGGACCTGCCGTTTGGTCGCCAAGAACACAGAACGACAAGGATCTCTACCCCCTCTTTGCTCAGCATTTAGTACTGAATCAATCGAATCTTACTCTTATTCCGGAAAAAGTCGTCGAAATACTCGTCAAAAACGATTCAGTTGTTGGCGTTAAAACAGAAACTAACGAATGTATCTCGGCAAAGACTGTGGTTCTGTGCTCAGGAACCTTTCTCAATGCCGTTATGTGGACGGGACAGCAGGCCGTGAGTGGTGGACGGGTTGGAGAAAAGGCTGCTGATAAAATTTCTGACCTTCTAGCTGCGTTCGGCCTCACCAAAGGAAGGTTAAAGACTGGTACTCCACCTAGGATCGACGCAAGGTCGATAGACTATTCTGTATTCAGACCTCATAATGGAGATGAGTTTCCACAACCAATGTCGTTCCGGTCTCAAAAGGTAAGAAACAGGCTTGCATGCTATGCCACTCAAACGTCGGAGAGCACACACGACATTCTAAGAACCGGCTTTAGTCGATCCCCAATGTTTACGGGATTGATCCACGGTACTGGGCCCCGGTACTGCCCTTCAATCGAGGACAAGATCGCTCGCTTTTCTGATAAAAGCAGCCACAGCATTGTTCTCGAGCCTGAAGGCTTGAACACGCACTCTGTATACGTGAATGGGTTTTCGACTAGCTTGCCCCCTGACATTCAGGAAAGGGGCTTGCAGTCGGTATCCGGCCTGGAACGCGCACAAGTTGTCCGATATGGATACGCTGTTGAGTACGATTTTTTCTTTCCGTATCAGTTGAAATTCACGTTGGAGTCGAAAGCGATATCGGGATTATTTTTTGCAGGACAGATCAATGGCACGTCAGGTTATGAAGAAGCCGCAAGTCAGGGCTTGATTGCTGGAATAAATGCAGCACTGAAGGTTCTTGAACGGGATCCCTTCACCCTTAAGCGAACCGACGCATATATAGGTGTTCTCATCGACGATCTTGTAAACAAAAACACAGAAGAGCCTTACCGAATATTTACATCGTTGGCAGAGTTTAGGCTGTTGTTGCGAATTGATACAGCATACGACAGACTTCTTCCATACGGGCATAAACTTGGTCTTATCTCGCAGCGGGATTATGAGCGATGGAGTCGCAAAAAGGAGATTGAAAGAAAAATTGATCGGGCAACTATCGCAGACCGACCTCCGATCGACGTTGTAAATACCCTACTTCAATTGTCGAACGAATCACCTGTGTCAGAGATCACCTCTTTGGCACAACTCACCCGACGGCCAACGGTAAACTTGGGCGATTTGCTGATGCTTTCGGAAACTATTCCATCTACCCTACTAAGCGAACATCCAGATTCTATTTCCAAGGTTCAAACAAACCACCGATACCAGGGCTACATAGAAAAGCAAATCCGCGATGTGGAACGCACGCAGGCAATGGAGGAGACTGTAATTCCAGCTAACTTTTTATACGATCGGGTTTTTTCACTTTCAACCGAAGCTCGAGAGAAATTGTCGCGCATTCAACCCTCAACCCTGGGTCAAGCCTCTCGTATCCCGGGTGTCTCTGCCTCCGACATTTCAATTCTGACTGTGTATTTCAGGTAGTTCCGAGTTGTAATTTATTATTTGCTTTTTTGATAAATATGTTTATCACAGTTAATCAGGAAGCTTATAATCTTCCAACAGGGCATAATGCACTTGAACACAGGTACACCTGTTCAGGGTAATTCTGACAAGGAAATAGCAGGGCCCAATGTGCTTACTGTAATCGACACACTACGGAAAAGACAAATCCAGGACGAGGATAATTCCACTTCCCGGATTACCATATATGAACGCTAATTCCGATTAGTACAATTTCTGCACTTCTCGGCGCAGTTCGTTAAGCCCAGCTTGTCGCATTCCTTTGCGCAAGCACTGCATATCTCTTTGCAAAGTTCAAATAAGGCGTCGCCATAAGCAGAATTCCTTGCATAAAACCTTGCACTAAGCACGCATATATCGGCACAGTCGCGACAAAGCTCAATACACTTCAGATACTTCTTGTCGCCCATAGACAGGCATTCACTGATACATGCTTCACATTCGGTTGCGCACGATAGACAGTCGTCTATTCCCATATCCTTTGTTTGGTGTTCCATTGCTCCGCATTCAATTGTGGTTAATTACATTCCGCACACAGACTTTACAACCCTCCAACCGTCAGCCCTGTGCGTTTGTTTCATTCCAACTGTAGACACCATTACCTAACAGCACGCTGATGGTTGTTGAATGTCAGATTGTAGTCAACTACATGTTGTATAGGCTACAGACGTGCTAATTTGCAACGTTTAAACGGAACTAATAATGTTAGACATTCGCTTTGTTCGCGAGCATCCAGATGTTGTTCGCGAGAATTGTATAAAGAAGAATATTGACCCTGCTGGTATTGACCAAATAGTTCAGCTCGATGTTAGGCGCAGAGAGCTCATTCAGAGTGTCGAAAGCCTAAAGGCACTGAGAAATTCTGTTTCTGAAAATATTGCCGAAATAAAAAAGAGTGGTGGGAATGCCGATGCCAAGATTATCGAGATGCGAGAGGTTGGAGAAAGTATTAAACAATTTGACATTGAGCTTCGGTCA
>JAGVJW010000242.1 GCA_020050895.1 bacterium
TATTGGAATCATAGGACTCATCGTAGTTCTCACACCACTTGGATATGAGGTGAATGGCCAACAATGCTGGATAAAATTTGGACGTTTTACATTCCAACCGTCGGAGCTTGCAAAGATCACAACGCTTCTGGCTATTGCTGCCTATGTAAACCGCAAAAGTTTTGACATACGAACCGTTCGCGATCTGTTAATTATTACCGGAATGGTGTTATTACCGATGGCACTTATCATGCAGCAACCAGATACAGGCAGTGCAACGGTATTTCTTGCAATGGCGATTGGGCTATATCTATGGATCGGAGGCAATCTGTTTCTGTTGTATATCGTAGCATGCATTCCTTTCGTGGCTGTCAGCTCTTTGTATGCAATTCTGTTTGATAATGTTTGGTGGTTTGTTGGCATATCTGCCGCTGCAGCAGGCGGTGCTTTTATGTTCCGCAGAAAGGTTTCTATCACAATTGCCGCAGTCTTAATCGTTTTTAGTATCGGTCTTGCCGTCAAGCCCGTCTTCGACAGGTTGGAGCCGTATAAACAGAACCGGTTGATTACGTTATTTGAACCCGAACGCAACCCGAAAGATGAGGGCTATCACGTCATTCAATCAATGCTTGCAGTCGGCTCCGGAGGCCTTACCGGAAAGGGTTTTCTTCAAGGTACTCAAACACAGCTTCGGTATATACCCGAGCAATGGACAGATTTCATCTTTTGTGTGCCAACGGAGGAATTTGGGTTCATTGGCGGAGTGTTTGTGATAGTGCTGTTGGTTTCCGTAATCCTGAGATGCGTAAGCATTGCCGCAATTGTTCGAACCAGGTTTGCAAGCGTAGTTGCAATCGGATTTGCATCAATTCTCTTATATCACACACTCGTAAACATTGGAATGGCAATCGGGATTTTCCCCGTGATGGGTATTCCACTTCCGTTTCTAAGTGCCGGTGGCACTTCGCTTATCATGAATCTTGTGGTTGTTGGTGTATTACTCAACTTTTATAAAACCCGGAGGCGTAGGTCCTCGGGCGTCAGGTCGTGATTATTTAACATTAATGGAATTATTTCTTTGACAAACTGGAGTGGCGTGAAAAAATCGGACCAGGCTTAAGTTGAGACGGAAGTTCTCAAAGAAGGACTGATGAGAAAAGGCCTGTACAGCGACGCAGCCCGCTTCTAGATCGTTGCCATCGTCCGTGAATCACACGAGCATGGTGTTGCCGCAACATCGAAGAAGTACAAAGTATCACAGCACCCGATCTATATCTGGCGCAGAAAGTTCGACAGTATGGATGCACCACAAGTGTCGGAGCTCAAGCGCATCATACAGGAGAAACCACGCTTGAAGAAGCTTGTGGCCGAGCGAGATCTCGAGATCGAGATCATGAAAGAGATCAACGCAAAAATATGGTAGGCGTCCCACAGAAAGTCCAGGCAGTGGAGAACGCCATGAAGCGAGGTCTTGGACAGCGCGATGCGTGTAGGTTGTTGAATGTTTCGCGATCAATGTTGACGTACGCGCGTTTGCAACCGAAGAAAGACGAGCACATTCGGTCGTTGATCAACAGCGTCGTAGCCGCGCATCCTGCGTGGGGCAAGCGGCTGGTATACGGCTGGATACGCGAGCAGGGACACGCATACACCTATGGGTGCGTGAAGCGCGTGTATAGGCAAGCAGGCCACGCGGCACAATGGCACAAGCGTACGCGTAAGGTCAAACGCAACATGCGCATCAACCCCGTTGCAGAGCACGCTCATCATGTCTGGTGCATGGACTTCGCCGAAGACCGCCTGATGAGCGGCAGAAAGCTCACTGCGTTGCTCGTTAAAGATGAAGCAACGTCGTTTGGATTGAGCCTCACCGTGCAGCGATCGTTCAAAGCGGTCGATGTAGAACGTGTACTCGACCAACTCGCAGAGAGGTACGGTGCACCACGCTACGTGAGATCAGATAACGGCGGACAGAAGCGGGCTGCATCGCGTACGTTGTGCAGCGTTGGGCTCACAGACGCAATATCACGCTTGCCTACATTGATCCGGGAAAGCCGTGGCAGAACGGATTCGCAGAAAGTTTTGTTGGTACGTATCGCAGAGAAGGTCTCGATGCCGAAGTCTTCTTTTCTCTCAATGAGGCACACATCTTTTCCAACCAATGGCTAACGATGTACAACAACGAACGACCACACAGCAAGCACAACTATCGACCACCATCAACAGCATTCAATAACAAAGCTGCTTAACTACTATTTTGCAACCACCGACTGGACCGAAATACCAATCCTACTCACTACGATAATGCTCGGATGGAATCGTTCTGGGCAACGATGAAAACAGAACTCATGCATCACTTTCCCTTCCGCGATGTGCAGCATGCATCAGAAGTAATCAACAGTTGGGTACACTTGTTTTACAATCAACGCAGGAGACACATATCAATCGGAGGGACTGTCGCCTGTGGAATATGAAGCCCAGTGGTTTCAACGTCGAAGGCTGTCAAATGTCTCTTAACTTGTTGTACCTCAAAACAGGGCGCTTTCAGTTTATCTATTGCGTGTTTAGTATGGATTTATTGATGTAATATTCTTTTTGTCACCGTACCGCCATTGCCTGTGATGCTTACAAAATATAATCCTTTTGGGTTCGAATCTAATTGAAACAGCAATTGGTTACTGCCAGCAGAAATTTGAAATAGTCTTGTTTGTATAAGCTTTCCTGTAATGTCTGAGATTTCTACGAGGAAGTTTCCCGCTTTTGTAGATTCATATTCAATAGTAAATTTATCATTGGTGGGGTTGGGATATATTTTTATTTCCATTTCATCAGAAGGAACAGAAATAACCCCTGTTAATAATATTGCTTCCTTCACTGCCGCGTAAGCATTTATTTTACCCGCACCCCATAATGCAGGATTGGGATTTTGCGTGGTGAAGTTATCTTTAATTGCAGTTTTATAGAGTATGTCCTTTATTCTTTCCGGTGAAAGAGCTGGATTCACCTGGAGCATCAAGGCTACAATGCCTGAAGCCACTGGAGATGCAAAGGATGTACCTTGTCCAATTCCATAATAATATGTACGGCTATTATTTAGTGAAATGTATTTTGATACTACAAATGTAGAATAACTCATGCCACCGGGTAAAAAAACGGGATCGTAAGAACTTGTTGCACCA
>JAGVJW010000005.1 GCA_020050895.1 bacterium
CTTTACGTGAACCATTGCACTTGACCGTGGCAGAAGGTACTGGTGTTTCTCAATGCCAATTATTTCAAAAAATGTTGCAAAAAAAATCTCCACCGGTATCATCTGCTATTGTAGTTGGGCTTGACAAAAAGGCAACTTTGCTTAGGAAGTAATTTGCCAAGCGTTCACTTGCCCAACCTTTCCTAAAAGAGAGGAGGTGCTTTCCAGCCGTTTTTGTTTCTTTCTTCATTTTCTGAAGTATCCTAACAGTTTATACGATAAAATGCATCATTCAATTCCGAGGTATTTGTCCACATCCTTTCGATCATACCTGTTGACACGCCCAATCTTCACGGGCATCAGTAGCTTCTTCTTACCCAATCTGAAGAGCATCGACCGCGAAATCTTCATCTTCGCCATCACTTCGTCCGCCGTGAGCATGTCGGAGTGTGCCTGCAGCGGCGGTGGCGCAACGACTGGCTCCGTTGTTTCTTTCATCACTGGCGATGTGAAGGTCGAAGGAGAGATACTTGCGATGCGATTCTCAACGAGCGTGGTTATCAAGCGACGATAAACCGTCGTAGAGGCGTCAATGCCTCCCAATAGATATTTCCGAACAAGTCCCACGCCACCGTTTGAAATCAAGGCGAGCATGATGTCAACAAACTGTACATCGAGAATTCGACCGCAGACCAACACAAAGTCTCGCTTGTCATCGGATGAGTATTCAAGAAACGATGGTGTGGAGTTCACTATTTCAGAAAATGTATCAAGCGCAAGTTGTTGGGCTTGGCTGTCGCGCGCCGACAACAACTGTTGACTCGACATAATGCCATTGTATACTTGTTCCGCAGCGGCCGATGTCGGGTGTGACAGGAGTTGCTCCACTCGCGGTTTGAAGAGTCGCTCTGCGACTTCGATCAATTCTCCTTGATCTAGCGTCACCGCCAAGCCTCCCCAAAACAAAACCTGATCTATTCCGGATGCAATGTTTCCCAACCTGCGATTCAGATTTCGGATTTGACGAAGTGTACCCGTGAACCCAAGACCTTCGAATCGCAGTCGTATCGTTTCAAAATCGATGATGGATTCCTGTTTGGTGAGATCCGTGAACATCGCTGTAAACAATTCGGCAATACTCACCTCACACTGGTCGAGATATCGTTGGAGTTCGTTGGTGAGGAATGCAACACGCTCGTTCTCGCCCAAGCCCCTTTGCAACATCACAGCTTCGGCATCGAGTATGTGTTGTGCATGTGTCCATGCAACAGGATGTTGTAAAAACATGTCTCGTTGGTTCATAGTTGCTTCCACGCTTTTACGACGATGTCCCTTACAGCTACTTCGTCCAGTTTGATGTAATGTCGTTGCAACATGCCTTTTGCGGAGTGACCCGTGACGATTGAGATCACCGACTCCGGTATTCCGAATTGAACCGATGCCGAAACATAGCTGCGGCGTGCAACATGTGTCGTCATCAATTCGAACTTCGGTTTCACCGTTTCCATGCGTGTTCCCTGCCTGTACTGTGCCACAGTGGTCGGCTTGTCCAGTCCGGCGCGTGCAGCAACTTCCTTGAGATATAAGTTCTGTTTCACATGCGAGGTGAACTCAAAGATCCTCGAGGGAAAGGACGTGAGTATTTTTTTGAGGGGGCTTGTAATTGGTATGATGCATCGTGTATCTGTCTTTTGCGTTACATATCGAATGATGCCAAGGGCATCGTCGAAATGTTTTGGTTCGAGCCTCACCAAATCGCCATAACGCATTCCGGTAAAGCACTGCAAGAGAAAGTGATCTCGTACTCTCGAAAGCCTTGGGCTGTCTGAGAGATCGAGATGGAGCAACTGTCGCATTTCATCAACCGACAAAGCTTGTGCGTCGCTCCGATGGTTACCGCGATAGAAACTCTCATACGCCGTGGAATCGTGATACCCCTTTTGCCGAGCCCACTTCAGAAACGTCTTCAGTACATTGATGTGATTCGAAATGGATGCATCTACTAGCTGCCGCTCTTCGGACAACCAGCGACAGTATAGAGTGTAGAATTTTTCATCAAGGGTTGAATAATCAAGTTTTTTCTTCGATTGGTCGGCCCATGCCTCCAACGATGATGCAACTCTGCGGTAGAGTGTGATCGTTGCATCTCCCGGACGCTTGCTGGTGATCTGGCCCGTTTGCGAACGAATTGTGTATGTGTCGGCGAATTCCGCAAAGTCGTTTTGCAATCCACTGGTTCCTTCAGCTTTTTGCGTTTCAGATGAAAGCGATGCCTGTACTCTTTTTTTGAATTGGTCAAACAGAGCCTCATCCATTGGTCCCTTGACATTTTCAAACTGCAAGGCGTTGTATGTCTCGTCTATTGTCCTACCAATCGCAAGAATGCGCTTCCGGTTATAATTCCGGTGTGGGTCGGTGGCGCGTGGTTCTTGTTGATCGGTGTTCCAATGCTGCGGTTCGATGGAAATCCCGGTTCCGAAACGAAATCTTTTGCCGAACAGCGCAACATTCAACATCACCACACTTCGCTGTGCTTCAGGCTTATCTAGATAGAAAGCGTACCGCATAAGAAAACCGTCAGTTAAAAGTTCAGGTCAGTTGCTGTTTTGCAGCTTTACTGACGAATTTACTGACGGTTTTCTGAAACTTCAAGACACTTGTGGAAACGCCTCAGATTTTCTTTTCAACACAAGTATTTGATTTTTAAGACTTTTACGTGTCCTGATGTTTCCCTGTGTTTCCCACTGTTTCACGTCTTGGAGGTCCCGACCGGATTTGAACCGATGTACGAGCTTTTGCAGAGCTCTGTATAGCCACTCTACCACGGGACCGTTGAGCGGCACAAAGATAACAAGAGGACTGGAGGACACCTGGCACGGCGAAGCATCACCTGGTGCCAGGCACCAATGGTGTCTGGCACCACTTGGCACATGGAACATGGCACTTGGCACTATGATGGCACCTGGCACGGCGAAGCATCACCTGGTGCCAGGCACCAATGGTGCCTGGCACCACCTGGCACCTGGCACTACATGGCACCTGGCACGGTGGTTACGTCTTCGTAACCACCACATACACCGTACCCACGTATCGTTTACCCTTGGCGCTCTTCTTTATCGGCGGTGGATTAATGGGGTCGACGGTGGAAGCGGACTTAACGTTGATACGGGAACCGCTGATGCCTGCCTTTTCGAACTCTGCCTTCAGAGCATTTCCTCTGGCAGTGCTGATGCTCGTTGCCGTTGCTGCAGGAACTTCCTCATCCGGGTAGCAGACAAGTTCGACGTTGACGCCCGGATTCATCGAAAGCATTTTGGCAAAGTGTACGAGGTCTTCCTCCACGCCAGCCTTGATTACATTCTTGCGAAGATCGAATGGAGAAGGCATGATTACGATCTTCTTGCCGGCTTCCATCGGCCGCACGATAAAATCCTTGGATATTTCTGCATACCTGCTTGACTGTGGCAAGGCAATCGAGAACTCCTCGCGGAAATAACGTGGATCCTCAATCATGACTGTGTATGATCCGCCAGGCTTTAGACCCGTAACTAGGAAGCCGTCTCGTACGCTACTCTTACGTGACTGTCCGACCTTTTTGCCAGCTTCGTACACAGCATAATTGGCATCGACAGGTGTGAGCGTGTTCTGATTAAGCATGTATCCTGTGAGTGTGACTACAGTGCCAATGGTTTGTCCCTGAGGTACCAACGCCGGTGGTACGGCTATGGGCTGAGGAGCATATTGTGGCTTGTCCTTAGCCATCGCCTCTGTCTGTGGCTGCCTTGGAATCGGCATCGGTTTTGGCTGCGAAAACGCTACTACGCCAATGCTTGCTAATACGCAAGCGCACACTGCTGTTCTAAATGTTTTTAATGTCGGTTTCATGTTAACGAGCCTTCGTATTTGTTCTTCCTGATTCACTTTCATTCTCTCGCAGAAAACGCACAGTTCCATCGGCACAACCAAGAACAATAATGCCGGCAGAACTGGTCACGTCGAGCGACCATACTTCCGAATCGACATTCATCGTCATGATATTGTGTCCGGTTTCAATATTCCACATCTTAACTGTCTTATCGAGACTTGCAGATATAAGCGTCTTATTATCCTCGGCAAAGGAAACATCCTGCACCAATTCTGTGTGCGCGTTGATGGTTCTGACAAGTTCACCTGCCGGCATCTTCCAAATTTTAATCACGCCGTCCTGGTCAGATGATGCTAAAAACTGAGAGTCAAACGAGTACAGAACCGTGAGTACGGGCGCTCGATGCCCCGACAGAACCATGAGGGGTTCTCTTCTCGCGAGGTCGGTAGACCAGATGATGATTGACCTGTCGTCGCTGCACGATGCGATGTACCTGCCATCGTATGAATATGCCACGTTGTTGGTTTGCATGGTATGACCACGAAGCGTTTTCAGCTCAATACCAAGATTGGCATCCCACAGTTTGACGGTTTTATCGAACGACGTGCTGGCAACGATGTCGCTGTTGTCGTCCTGATTATAGTACACACCAATTACTTCTGCTGTGTGTCCCTTCAACACCTGCTTTACGGAACCATCGGCAACATTCCAGATTCGGATAGTTCGGTCGCTGCTCGCGCTGGCAATTTCCTTGTCGTCGCCCGAGAACGAGATGTTGTTGACCTGACCCGTATGGCCCTTCAGCGTCTTTAATTCCTTTCCATCGGGCAACGACCACAACTTCACCGTTTCGTCGAGGCTGCATGTTGCAACCATGGTATTACCCGTATTGACGAAGACTCCAAGGACTTCATCATTGTGTTTGCCTACTGTGGTCGAAGTATAGCTGCGTTGTTGTGCTAACATCGTAACCGACGTTAACGCCAGGCAGCTTGCGACGAATACAGCCATACGAACCGTTCGCATCATACGTTCTTCCTAAAAATGTTTACAGTTTGAAAAATTGTGTGTTCATTTTCCTGATGTCTTCTGCCGAAGAGTACCCGCTATGTCCCGAATTTCACCGGCAAGTTCCCTAATCAATGCCGGCCGATCCAATTCCACTCTTTCATCAATCGCAGGCATCAACAGGCTTCCGTCGCCATCGGCAGCAATAAGCTTCTCATGGTCTATTTCCTCCTGCACTCCATGCTGACGCAGATATTCCTTAGCGCCGGCAACAGTGTATCTCTCCTCCCGAAGTAGCTTGCGAATTACTTTTAAAATTGCAATGTCCTTCTCTGAATACACCCGATTTCCAGCACGATTTTTTTGCGGTCTCAATTGCTGGAATTCACGTTCCCAGTACCTCAATACGTGCTGTTCTTCGTCAAGAAGTTTACTAACTTCCGTTATTGAGTAATATAAACGTTCAATTGAAGCCTTCATCAGACACGAATTATACGAAAAAAAGAACGGTCAGGCATTGATTGATGTTGCCGGGGCTTTCCGTCGGTACACTCCAGCATGCGAAGATATGTTGAGTAACACCCCAACTGCGATTGCGCTAAAGAACACGCTAGACCCTCCGTAACTGATAAATGGCATTGGCAAACCTGTTGTTGGCAGGAGCCCACACGTTACCCCAGCGTTCACGAGGGCATAACTGGCAAGTGTGGTTGTTATTCCACCCGCCAGCAGCCTGCCAAATGCATCGGGTGCCTTGCGCGCAACGCCAAATCCACGCCACATCACTAAAACGAATGCGCCAACCAGTAGGGCAACACCAATAAACCCGTACTCCTCGCCAACAATGCTAAAAATAAAATCTCCGTAAGACTCCGGAAGAAACCAATCGCGCTGTCGGCTCTGCCCGGGTCCCAGTCCGGTAATACCGCCATTGCCGAACGCTATGAGAGCCTGATTCAGTTGATAGGAGACGGATTCATCCACATTGTCCATTCCGAAAAACGCCATCAGACGTTGGAGTCTGTACTCGGCAGTAACGGCATACAGGCCCCCTACAATAATCCCCAAAATTACAATTGCGGAGAGGTGAATCGGGCGTACGTCTGCAAGGAAGAGCATTGCCAGAACGATGAGGAAGATGACGAATGATGTAGACAGATTCGGCTGCAATGCCACGAGTATGCACACGGGGATTGTCCATGCCATCACTGGGAGAATTGCCTTCCGCCATTCGCCAAGGATTGCCTTTTTTGAACTAAGGATAACGGCTGTGTGTAGCACAAGGGTGAACTTTGCTAACTCTGAGGGTTGAAAGTTGACGGGACCTATGTGAACCCACCGAGAAGCACCCTTTACTTGTGCGCCAACAAGCAAAACCATCACAAGGAATCCAACAGCAATCAACAACGATGTGGCCGATATGCGCTCCCAAAAATGGTAATCGAGTTTTGCTACGGCAATCATCAGCACCAAACCCAGTAGAACACGTATGGCGTGGTTCCAGAACAGTTGTTCCGACGAACCAAATTTGACGGCAGCAAACGAAGAGCTGGCACTGTAAACAAAAGCTACGCTAAACATCAACAGCCCGGCAATGGGTAGCAAAATCAGCCAGTCGATATGCCCCGGCTCATTTGGCGGCGTCATGGTAGCTCAAGAATAAATGTTGTTCCCACACCAACCTGAGAATCTTTGACGTTCAACTTTCCACCGTGATATTCTTCGACGATTCGTTTTGATAGCGACATACCGAGCCCCCATCCGCGCCGCTTTGTTGTAAAGCCAGGCTGAAAGACTCTCTTCCTTACGGCAGCAGTCATGCCCTTGCCATTGTCACTCACTAAAACCACAATTCCGCTTCGGGGATTTCTCGACATCTGAATTTTGATAACGCCATCCTGACGCTCAATTGCTTCTACAGCATTCCTGATGAGATTCTCAAACACCCATTCGAATAGCTCGGCGCTGATGTTGGCGTGCACCGTGGGGTCTAACGTCCGCTCGATGACAACCCTTCTGCCAAGATTAGGCAGACGTGTTTCAAAATACAAGCAGACGCGTTCTATTACTTCGCTGATAGGAGTATTGACGAGCTGGGGCTGCGATCCGATTTTGCTAAATCTGTTTGCTATCACATTCAGGCGGGCCACGTCCTGTTCCATTTCGCCCGACGTTTTTTCAACTAAGGCTGGATCTTTTGCATTCGATCGCAATATCTCCAGCCATGCAAGTAAGCTTGAAAGGGGCGTGCCAAGCTGGTGAGCAGCCTCTTTAGCCATGCCTACCCAAATATTGCTTTCTTCATTTTTTCTAATTGTACTAAAGGCTACATATCCGATAATGATGAAAGCTGTGACGATAAGAATTTCCACATAGGGCATGAACCGCAAGCGCCTGACAATTTCAGAGTTGGTGAAGAACATTTTTTGAATCACTCTGCCGCTCGGATCGGTGATCTCAAACGGAGGATAGTCGCGCCGCATATCGGCAATCAATTCAATCATCCTGCTCCGCTGCTGTTCGATGGTTAGCGTTGAGTCAAGATCGACATTGAGTAAAAATTGTTCAAAGGGAAATATCGGCTGCTCGTTCCGATCGGTTATTACAACGGGAAATGTTATGGATGTGCTAGCTATATCCAGATAGAATAATAAGTCCTGGTCGTTTGCTTCCTGAGCAGAACGAGCAAGGAGGTTTGCATAGAGTTCAACGGTACGAGATTCGTTGCGAACTAATTCGTCGACAATCGTTTTGGTGTATAACAGCACTGCAGCCATGATAGACAGGCCAATAACTGTTAGGAGTACCTTGATCTGCCATTTGGAGATTGTTGCTCGTCCGAACCGAACCCTGTCAATCTCGCTACCTGGCAACTGCACGTTCGATCTCCGTGTTGGGTACTGTTGTCTGCGTGCCGCTATCCATCTCTCGGATAATTGCTGTTCCACTGGCTAATTCATCGTCACCTATCAAAACGGCATATCGCGCATTAACCCTCGCAGCATCTTTTAGCTGTGCCTTTGGTGAGCGTCTTAGAACATCTGTGATTACGCTGAAGGCATTGCGGCGCATACGCAATGCTATCAGGTGTACCGGTATGCGCGCCGCCTCGCCGAAGGCACAGATGTAAACGTCCGGACGCACTTGTGTATTCTGCATATCCTGTTGTTGCAAGATCAGCATCAATCGTTCAACACCTGCCGAGAATCCCACGGCAGGAACGTTGGTTCCTCCCAGCATTGCGAACAACGGATCGTAACGTCCGCCGGCACAGACAGTGTTCTGAGCTCCCAACGCCGGGCTAGTGAACTCAAAGACAGTGTGGCTGTAATAGTCGAGGCCGCGAACGAGTCGTGAGTTAACCACAAACTGTATGCCCACCATTGCAAGCTGTGCCTTAACCGAATCAAAGTGGTTGAGGCTAACAGCATCGAGGAAATCGAGGAGGACTGGCGCATCAGCCACAACGTGCTTGTCTGCTTCATCTTTGGAATCGAGGATTCTCAATGGATTTACTATCAGACGATTTTTACTTTCGGCAGACAACTTATCTGCCTTCCCGTTCAAATACTCAACAAGAGCAGACCTATACTCCACACGAGCTTCGGTGGATCCCAGTGTGTTGAGCTCGAGCGTTACATCCTTGAGCTGCAAAGAACGCAAAACCTCTGACGCAAGTTCGATGATTTCAACGTCGGCTTCTGGATGCGCCGACCCCAAGAGCTCTGCGCCATACTGATGAAACTGACGATAGCGCCCTTTCTGCGGACGTTCATATCTGAACAACGCACCCATGTACCACAATCGTGTTGTTGGTGCATTGCGTAGAAGGTTGTGCTCTATGGCGGCGCGAACAATCGGCGCAGTCATTTCGGGCCGCAGAGTAAGTGAATCTCCACCCCTGTCGGCAAACGTGTACATTTCCTTGCCAACAATATCCGTTCCCTCACCAACTCCACGCGCAAATAACTCTGTGTGTTCGAGCAGAGGTGTGCGAAACTCAGCGTACCCAAACGCTGCAGAGAGTGAACGGAACGTTTCTTCCAGAAAATGCCATGCAGACATCTCGTCACCAAAGATGTCTCTCATTCCGCGGACAGAGCTAATCATTTAGAGTACGAAACTAGTGTTCACGCACGCTCCTCTTCGTGTGCTGCAAACAGATCGAGCACTTCTTCCGTAGTGGTTGCGCCGAGAAGCGATGTTCGGAATTGCTCAGACCCAACCATTCTCGAAATTCGGCTAAGAAGTCTGAGGTGTACGCCAACGTTGCCATCGGTGCCAACCAACAGCAACACAATGGTAACTGGCTTATCATCGAGTGCATCGAAGTCGATTGGATTGCGCAGCGTTGCCAATGCAGCGAGTGACGATTCTACTAACGATGTTTTTCCATGGGGCAACGCAACACCATTACCAATACCCGTCGACATCAGCCGCTCACGCTCCATAATTACGCGCAGCAGCTCGTCTCTGTCGCGGACCTTGCCAGTTGCCGATAGAACATCAACTAATTGAGTAAGAGCGTCAGTCTTATCGACGGCATCCATATTTAGTCGAATACAGGAAGGGGCAAGGATATCGGTGATTTTTAAGTCCATGTCTTCATCAATTACTATCGCGCCACTGCGCCACGAGTTGTGCAAATCTATCCCGCACTGTTTGTGCTTCGTTAATTGTATTAGCTTCGGCAGTTACCACAAACAACGCGTCTTCTTTATCCGGGGCCAGCAGTACTGTCCGTTCGCCTTCAACAATCTTAACACCATCAATCAGCAGCCGATTTTTGTCTTCGGAGAACTCCATGGCACGGCGCATTACACGCCCCTTAACTTCCCATGGACAGACAATACTAGCCGTTGCCTGATGCCGCTTGGGTAGAGACCTATCGAGTTCGCTCAGCTGATATCCCGTAAGTGCCACCATTTGCAGAATCCTGCATGCAGAGAACATTCCGTCGGCAGCAGAAAGGAACTCAGGAAAAATAAAGCCGCCTCGAGTACCGCCTACAAAAACAAC